>WRLW01000063.1 GCA_009777435.1 Oscillospiraceae bacterium
GTCGGGTTCGGGCTCCGCGGGCGCAGCGGCGGGCGCTTCCTCCGGGACGTCCGGCTCCCGCTCCGCGGGCATATCCGCGGGCGGAAGCACCGACGGCGCGGGCACCGGCGACAGCAGCCCCGAGTCGCGCAGCAGGCAGAACACGCGTTTAAGCTCCTTTTCGTCAAGCCCGAGCGTAAATTCGGCCTGCGAGAAATCGAGCGGTTCCGGGCGCGCGAGCAGATAGCAGAAAAACAGCGCCGCCGCGCCGTCCTGGAGCGCCATCACCTGATTCAGTACATGTCGCGTAACTCCGACCGACTGGCCGGTTTGCAGCTCGAAGGGTGTGCTCATGTCAAAATGATCCTTTCAGCATGGCGGCCGCTTACAGCGGCTTCGCCTTTATGCGCGAGTACCTGCGCGGATACGCGGCGGGCGTCAGGTCGGTCTTGCGTATGGCCACAACGGCGTTCAGGCGGCCCGAGGACAGGGTATAGCGGTGTACGTTCTCAAGCTGGCCGCGCAGGGTGCTTATGGCGTTGCCCGCCTGCACCACCTCGTTGTGACACTCGACGCCCTTCATGGCCAGAAGCTTTCCCCCTATGCGCAGTAACGGCAGCGCCAGCTCGCACAGTATATTCAGCCGCGACACGCCGCGCGTCACCACATAGTCAAAGCCGTTGCGCCAGCCGTCCACGCGCGACAGCAGCTCCGCGCGCCCGTGTACGCACGCCACGCCGTCAAGCTCAAGCTCGTCGCAGACTAACCGCAGGAATTCGACCTTCTTGTCGGTCGCGTCGAGCAGCGTGAGATTTATTTTCGGCTCGCCCATGCGCAGCGGTATGCCCGGAAACCCCGCGCCCGAGCCGAGGTCAAGCACCCGCGCGCCGGCGAAGTTATAGAGCGTCAGCAGCTGGGCGGAGTCCTCGAAATGGCGCACCCATATCTCCGCCGGGTCGTCTATGGCCGTCAGGTTCAGCTCCTCGTTCTGGCTGGTCAGCAGCTCCATGTAGCGTTCGAGCTTGCGCCGCGTGACGGCTTCTTTTACGGCGTCAGACATTACCGCCCATCCTCTCGCAGTACAGCATCAATACGGTTATGTCGGCGGGCGACACGCCGGGTATGCGCCCCGCCTGCCCCAGAGACTCCGGTCTCTGTTTGGACAGCTTTTGCGCGGCCTCGGCCGACAGCCCGGCGATCGAGGCGTAGTCCGCGTCCTTGGGCAGCGGCCTGCGCTCCATGCGGGACATGGCGCTCAGCAGCGCGTTTTGCCGCTTGATGTAGCCGGCGTATTTTATCTCTATCTCGACCTGACCGGTCACGGCGCCGGGCAGCTCCGGCCTCCCGGGGTCGAAGGGCGCCAGCGCCTCATAGGTCACGGCGGGCCTCCGCAGCAGATCCGCGAGCCTGACGCCCGTCGCGGGCGGCGTCTCGCCCAAGCCGGTCAGCATGGCCGACAGCCCGTCCGAGGGCGGCGCGGACACGCGCTCAAGGCGTTCCTTTTCCCCGGAAATGAGAATTTCCCGCCGTTCTAACTCCTCAAGGCGTTCGCGGCTCGCCAGCCCAATGGCGCGTCCTATGGGTATCAGGCGGCGGTCGGCGTTGTCGTGGCGCAGCAGCAGCCGGTACTCCGAGCGCGAGGTCATCATGCGGTAAGGCTCGTCCGTGCCGCGCGTGACCAAATCGTCTATCAGCGTGCCTATATATGAGCTTTGGCGCGTCAGTATAAACGGCGGTTCGCCCCTCACAAAGCGGGCGGCGTTGATTCCGGCCACCAACCCCTGACCGGCGGCCTCCTCATAGCCCGACGAGCCGCATATCTGCCCGGCGGCGAATATGCCGGGCGCGTCTCTCAGCATCAGCGCGGGCGTCAGGCACAGCGGGTCAATACAGTCATACTCGATGGCATAGGCCATGCGCGTTATCTCGGCGTGTTCCAGACCGGCTATAGTCCTCATGGCGTCGGTCTGCACGTCGGGCGGCATGGACGACGAGAAGCCCTGTAAATACAGCTCGCCCGAATCCGCGCCCATAGGCTCGACAAACACCGGGTGCCGGTCTTTACCGGCGAAGCGCGTCACCTTGTCCTCGATCGACGGGCAGTAGCGCGCCCCGACGCCGGTTATGGAACCATTATAAAGGGGCGAGCGGCGCAGATTGGCGCGAAGTATGTCGTGGGTGCGCGCGTTAGTCCAAGTCAGATAGCAGTTCTCGCGCGACACCGGCGTTCCGGGCGTCTCAAACGAGAAGAAGGTCGCGTCGCAATCTCCGGCCTGAAGCTCCATAGCCGAAAAGTCCACGCTGCTTCGCTTGACGCGCGGCGGCGTGCCGGTCTTAAAGCGCCGCGCCGGCGCTCCCAGACGCTCAAGCGCCGAGGTCAGGCCCGTGGCCGCGCGCAGCCCGTCGGGGCCGCCGCCGCGCGCCGACTCTCCCGTTACCACGCGCGCGTTGAGGTATGTGCCCGCCGCGGCCACGACGGCGCGCGCGCGGTACTCAATGCCGTCCGTGTCGGTCAGAACGGTCTCCCCCGCTCCGTCCGGCCTTATATCCGATATCTCGGCCTGCCGCAGCAGTATGCCCGGATGGTTCTCTAACGCCCGCTTGACATAAGCGGTGTAAGCGGCGCGGTCGGCCTGGGCGCGCGGCGAGCGCACGGCCGGCCCCTTGCCCCGGTTGAGCATACGGAACTGTATACAGCAAGCGTCGGCGGCCTTGGCCATCTCTCCGCCGAGCGCGTCTATCTCTCTGACGATCTGCCCCTTGGCGACGCCGCCTATGGACGGGTTGCACGGCATGTTGCCCACACTGTCGAGGCTTAACGCGAACACCGCCGTTTTCATTCCCAACCGCGCGGCGGCCAGCGCGGCCTCAAATCCGGCGTGCCCCGCGCCGATCACCGCTATGTCATAGATCATGACGGCTCCTCCGGGACGCCCTCTCCGTCCGCTGGGATATCCTCGTCGTCCTCACCGCCGCCGCCGTCATCATCATTGCCGTTTTCATCATCGTCGTCGCCGCCGTCATGCTCGCCATCTTCACCGTCATCGCCGTCGTCTCCGTCGTCGGGCGGCACATCGACATCCGGCGGTACTTCGGGGTCTGTGTCGGGCGGCTCGGGTGTGGGCGTAGGTGTTGGTGTTGGCGTTGGCGTCGGTGTTGGCGTGGGCGTGGGAGCGGGCGTGGGAGCGGGTGTGGGCGTGGGTGTGGGTTCAGGTTCCGGCGGCGGCTCAGGTGTGGGCGCGGGTGTCGGCGTGGGTGTGGGCGTTGTTTCGTCCCCGTCCGGGGGGGCGCTTGCCGGGGTCTGCGGCGCCGGCGGTCTGGGGCTTTCGCGCACCACGGTCATGGCCGGCTCGTCCCCTCCGGGCGCACGCCTTGGAAACAGCACGCCCTCCCAAAAGGGCAGCGAGACCTCTATACCTTTGCCGGTTATCTCAAAATAAGGGCGCAAAAAAAGATATGCCGCGCCGCATAACACGGCTGCCGCCGCGACGGCGGCGGCTATGGCGGAGAATACGCGTCTGACCACCAGAGCGCGGCGTCCCCTGTAGCGCCCTCCCCCCCGGTTCACGCGGCCTATTCGGACGGCGCGGGCTCGGCCCGCGGGCCTCTGTCTAAATTAGCGTCCACGATCAGGCGGCGCGGGCACTTTTCGGCGCAGTCGCCGCAGCTTGTGCATTTCTCGTGGTCTATGACGGCGAGGTTATCCTCGACGCGTATGGCGCCGTGCTTGCAGACCTTTTCACAGACGCGGCAGCCGACGCAGCCGATCTCGCATATCTTGCGCAAAACGGCGCTCTTGTCCTTGGACGAACAGCACACGTTGACATCCGCGTAATAGGTTACAGGGCGTATAATGTGTCTGGGGCAGGCCTTGGCGCACAGCAGGCATCCGACACAGCGCTCGTGGTCTACCAGCGCGACGCCCTCCACGACGCTGACCGCGCCGTAATCACAAGCCGCAACGCATGTCCCCAATCCGAGACAGCCGTATTTACACTCGGGCGGCCCGCCGCCGGTGTCCATGGCGGCCACGCAGTCGGGTATGCCGGCGTAGTCGAATTTTTTCTTAACGCGCACGCCGCCGGAGCACATGACCATGGCCGTGACGCGCGCGGCCTTGACATGCTCCGCGCCCATTATGTCGGCCAAAGCGCCGGCGCAGGCGTCGCCGCCCACCGGGCACAGGTTGACGGGAGCGCCGCCGCTTGAGACGGCCTCGGCATAAGCCGCGCAGCCCGCGTAGCCGCAGCCGCCGCAGTTGGTGCCGGGCAGGGCGCGAAGCACGGCCTCGTAGCCGGGATCCTCCTTGACGGCAAACAGCTTTGACGCGCCGGCCAGCACTAACCCGAACGCCAGCCCTATGCCGCCGAGCGCGGTAACGGCGGACAGAATGTCTCTCATGGCACCAAATCTCCCTTACTTGAACACTTGCAGGCCCTGAAAGCCCATGAAGGCCATAGACAGCAGCGCGGCCGTCACTAACGCTATCGGGAACCCCTCGAAGGCCGCCGGGATATCCGTAAACTCAAGCCGCTCGCGCACGCTGGCGAACAGCACTATGGCGAGCGTGAAGCCAATGCCCGCCGCCGCGCCGTAGACCGACGAGCCGAGCAGGTCAAGCTCCTTTTGCGTGTTCAGGATGGCCACGCCCAGAACCGCGCAGTTGGTGGTTATCAGCGGCAGGTATATGCCCAGCGCCCCATACAGCGCGGGCACGGCCTTTTTCAGAAACATTTCCACAAGCTGCACCAGCGACGCGATTACCAATATAAAAGCCGGCGTCTGCATATAGCCTAACCCCAGCGGCGTCAGCGCGTATTCGTTGAGGCAGAACGTGGCGGCCGACGCCGCGGTCATCACGAATACGACCGAGAAGCCCATGCCCAGCGCGGTGTCCATCTTTTTGGATACGCCCAAAAACGGGCATATGCCCAAAAACTTCACCAGCACGAAATTTTCAACCAATATCGCTCCGAGCGACAGCGACAGCAGCGTAGTCATGTTCATTATACCGTCCCTTTCCTAAGAGCGCTTCTCACAGCTTCCCCTTGCGCTTGCGCCTGTTCAGCGCCCACTGCATGGCGGCGATTATAAATCCCAGCGTGATAAAGCCGCCGGGCGCGAGGCCCATCAGCAGCGCGGGCCGGAAGCCGGGCGGCATGACGGGCACTCCCAGCAGGGTTCCCGCGCCCAGCGCCTCGCGCACCACCGACATGGCTATCAGCGCCGCCGTGAAGCCAATCCCCATGGCTAACCCGTCGAGCGCCGAGTTGAACACGCCGTTGACGCGCGCGAACGCCTCCGCGCGCGCTAATATGATGCAGTTGACCACAATCAGCGGTATAAACAAGCCCAGACTCTTGGATAACTGCGGGAAAAACGCCTGCAGCAGCATGTCAACAATGGTGACAAAGGTGGCTATGACCACGATATAGGCCGCTATGCGCACGTTTTCAGGGATAAACTTGCGCAGCAGCGATATGACCGTGTTTGAGAATATCAGCACAAAGGTCGCGCTCAGCCCCATGCCTATACCGTTGAACACCGACACCGACACCGCCATCACAGGACACATGCCGAGCAGTAAAACGGTCACGGGGTTTTGGAATATCAGGCCGTCGGAGAACCGCGACCCGACGCTTTTAAGGTCGGACTTCACTGCCCGTCACCCTCCTCCGCGTAGTAGTATGATGAAGCGGTATACGCCGCCACGGCGGCCAGCGCGTCGCTGACGCCTGTCGTCACGGCGCGGGACGATATGGTCGCGCCGGCTATGGCGTCGATGTCGTTATCGCCGCGCCCTATCGAGACGCCGGCGCGCTTGCCGGTAAAGCGCCCCAAGAATTCCGGGCTTCCGGCCTTTGTGCCAAGCCCGGCCGTTTCGGTCATGGATACTATCGAAACGCCCGTCACGGAGCCTCCGGCGTCAACGCCCACCATCATTTCTATCTCGCCGCCGTAGCCGTTGGGCGCCACGTTCACGGCGTAGTCCTCCCCGCCGTCGTATGAGTAGGCGGCGTAAAGCTCGCGCGCCGAGCCGGGCAGCTCCGCGCCGTCTATCAGCGCGTATCCCGCGCGGCCGGGCAATACCTCCGCCAGCGCGCGCTCAACGGCGGCCTGCCTGTGTTCGCTGATGGGCCGCTCGGTCAGAATATGCGTCGCCGCGAGCAGCGCCGCGCTGACCGACGTAATCACAAACAGCGACAAGGCCATTTTAGCCGACGGCGGCATATTCCTAAACATGCCCGCCAGTACGCGGGGCAGCTCGCGCCTTTTTTCGCGCGCGGCGGCTTTCTTGGCCAACCTCTCCGCAGTTGCTTTGGCTGCGGCTTCCGCAGCCTCGGCTGCTGCTGTCTCCTCCGCGCTTTGCTCCTCAGTCCCGCCGGCGTCCTCCGGCGCGCTTTCGGGTGCGTCCGCGGGCGCGTCTACGGGCGCGTCTGCGGGTGTCTCCGCCGGTATCTCGGATACTTCTTCGGGTATCCCGGACGCCTCGTCGAAGCGGCCCTCCCTCTCGAAATCACTCACAGGCCGATACCCCCTTTACGCTTCGCGCGCGCGCCGAAGCGGCGCGGCCGGCCGGCCTTGTCGAGCAGCCATGCGCAGGCGTTCATTATAAGTATCGAAAAGCAGACGCCCTCCGGCAGAGAGCCGAAAAAGCGTATGAAAACCGTTAAAAGCCCGCAGCCCACGCCGAACAGCACTTGGCCGCGCCGCGTGACGGGCGAGGTGGAGTAATCGGTCGCCATGAACACCGCGCCGAGTATCAGGCCGCCCGACAGCAGGTGATACAGCATAAACATCGGCCTGTCCGCGCCGGCCGGCGCGAACGCGAAGGTCAGCGCGGCCACGGTGCCCATATACGACAGCGGTATGCGCAGTGATATAACGCCGCGCACCCACAGATAGAAGCCGCCGAGCAGCAGCATGACGGCCGACACCTCGCCCATGCTCCCGGGTATGTGGCCCAGAAACATGTCCGGCAGCGATATATTCGGAATAATCCCGGTTTTAAGCGAGGCCAGCGGCGTGGCGGCCGCAACGGCGTCGGCGCCGGGCGTCGCGGACGCGGACGCGTCCCACAGGGGCAGGCTGACGCCGCTGGCCGTCCAAGCCGTCATGGCCGCGGGCCACGACAGCAGAAACGCGCGCGCGGCCAAAGCCGGGTTCATAAAGTTTTTTCCAAGACCTCCGAACAATTGCTTTACCACGACGATGGCGAAAAACGCGCCCACCACGGGCATCCAATAAGGGACGGACGCCGGCAGGCACATGGCTATCAGCAGACCCGTCACAACGGCCGACAGGTCGCTTATTGAGCCGGGCTTTTTCATCATCCTGCGGTACAGATACTCAAAGGCGACGCAGCTCGCGGCCGAGACCGCGGCTATCACCGCCGCGCGCGGCCCGAACTGGAAAACCGTTATGCCTATCGGGAAGGCCAGCGCGATGATAACGTCGAGCATGATGGACGACGTGCCGTCGGAGACCTTGACATGCGGCGACGACGAGACTATAAGCTCCCTGCTCATTTCCACCCCACCTCCTTAGAAGCCGCTATCTTCTTTTTGCCCGCGCGCAGGGACTGCACAAGATACAGCCTGCCGGGGCAGATATATGAACAGCAGCCGCACTCCATGCAGTCGGAGACGCGCAGCCTCTCAAGCTCGGCCACGCGGCCGGCCTGCTCGTACATGTATAAGTAAAGCGGCATCAGGTTCATGGGACACACGTCAACGCACTTGCCGCAGCGTATGCAGATCGGGTGCGCGGCTCGGATGTCCTCCCTGCGCGAAAAGGCTAACAGCGCGTTTGTGCCCTTGACCACCGGCGCGCTCAGATCAAACTGCGCGACGCCCATCATCGGGCCGCCTGTCAGCACCTTATACGGGTTTTCCCTGAAACCGCCGGTCGCGTCGAACACGGCCTTCAGCGGCGTGCCCACGCGCACCTGAAGATTTTTCGGGTTGGACACCGCCGAGCCGGACACGGTTATGGTGCGCCTTACGAGCGGCAGGCCGGTGGTGACGGCGCGATGTATGGCGGCGGCGGTCTCGGCGTTGAACACCGCGCAGCCCGCGGCCGACGGGAGCTGGCCGGGCGGCACCTCGCGGCCGGTTATGCTCTT
>WRLW01000064.1 GCA_009777435.1 Oscillospiraceae bacterium
CATGATCGTTACTGTGCCTTTGCGCCTGCCCGCCATGCCGCTGTGGGAGGTTTTGAGCGGTCATTACGCCGGTCAGGAGCATGTTACCGTCGCGCCGTTTGGCGGCGAAGAGTTTTTATCCGGCGGCTTTTTGGATATGGCCGCGCCTGACCCGGACGTTATGGAGCTGTTCGTGTTCGGGCATGACGAGCAGGCCGTTTTGGCCGCGCGTCT
Organism: Oscillospiraceae bacterium; assembly: GCA_009777435.1. GTDB lineage: Bacteria > Bacillota > Clostridia > Oscillospirales > UBA929 > WRMG01. Next base: position 214 of record WRLW01000064.1, read on the forward strand.
CGACAATTTGGGCAAAGGCGCGTCGGGGGCGGCCGTACAATGTATGAAATTGAGGTTTTCGATATGAGCCATGTATTTACAGACGTACCCGGCGGGGTAACGGCGCCGAAAGGGTTCAGGGCGTCGGGCGTACACTGCGGCATCAGGAAAAACACGGAGAAGAAAGACCTTGCGCTGATTGTCGCCGACTGCGAGTGCGCGGCGGCGGCGGTATACACGACAAACCTCGTGCAGGCCGCGCCGATAGCCGTGACGCGCCGCCACCTTTTGAATGGGCGGGCGCGCGCAATATTGGCCAACAGCGGCAACGCGAACGCGTGCGCCGCCGATGGCGAGGAAAACGCCTTGCGCGTGTGCGCGGCGGCGGCAAAGGAACTGAATATTCCGGCGGAGGATATAATCGTCAACTCGACCGGCGTTATCGGTCAGCGGCTCCCGATCGAGCGTATCGAGGCCGCGATGCCGGAGCTGGCGGCGGCGCTCGACGCGGGACACGGCGGCGCCGACGCGGCCGCGCGCGCCATTATGACGACGGATACGGTTAAGAAGGAGATCGCCGTGACCTTTGAGCTGGGCGGCGTGAATGTGACGCTGGGGGCCATAGCGAAGGGCAGCGGCATGGTACGCCCCAATATGGCGACCGTGCTTGTATTCTTCACCACAGACTGCGCCGTCTCGCCGGGACTTCTTAACGACGCGCTTAGCGATGCCGTTAAGGTGAGCCTGAACCGTGTGTCGGTTGACGGGGATACGTCCACAAACGACATGGCGGCCATATTGGCGTCCGGTATGGCCGGCAATAAACTGATCGGCGCCAAGAACGGCGATTACGAAATCTTCCGCGCCGCGCTGACGCATACGGCCACGCGTCTCGCGAAAGAGCTTGCGCGCGACGGCGAGGGGGCCACAAAGCTGGTGGTGTGCCGCGTGAGCGGCGCGGACGACGAGCAGACCGCCGAGCGGCTGTCTATGAGCGTTACGTCGTCAAGCCTTGTGAAAGCGGCCATGTTCGGGGCGGACGCCAACTGGGGGCGCGAAATGTGCGCGATGGGGTATGCCGGGGCGCGGTTCGACCCGTCGCGGGTATCGATATCCTTTTCATCCGGGAACGGCGAAGTAGCCGTGTGCCAAAACGGGTGCGGGCTTGACTTTGACGAGGATAAGGCAAAGCTTGTGCTGTCCGGCAAAGAGATACTGATAGACATATCAATAGGGCGGGGGACGGCTTCCGCCGAGACATACGGCTGTGACCTGACGTATGATTATGTGCGTATAAACGGGGAATATAGAAGTTAAAAAGACCTTAGTCTTTTTAACTTCGCGGGTGGATGGTATAGAGATTAGAGAGACCTTAGTCTTTTTAACTTCGCGTGTTTCGCGAAGCGCGAAACACGCGGCGGTGAGTAAAAAAGGGGGAATTGTTATGAACATGAGCGATATGAAGGCGCGCGCGGAGGTGTTGTCCGAGGCGCTGCCATATATCAGAAAATTCAAGGGCAAGACAATAGTCATCAAATACGGCGGAGCGGCGATGGCGTCCGAGGAGCTGAAACGCGCGGTTATCTCCGACATAGTTCTGCTGTCGCTGGCCTCTATACGCGTGGTGGTCGTACACGGCGGCGGGCCTGAGATAAACGCCTTGCTTGAACGCGTGGGCATTGAGCCGAGATTCATTGACGGCTTGCGATATACCGACGAGGAAACGATGGATGTCGTGCAGATGGTACTGGCGGGTAAGATAGGCAAAAATCTGGCCGCTTTGATTGACGAGCTGGGCGGCAGCGCGATTAGCCTTTGCGGCGTGGACGGCGCTATGATACGCGCCGAAAAGTGCGACGCGGACTACGGCTTGGTAGGCAAAATAAAGGAAATCAAGCCGGAGATTGTTAAAATGGTGCTGGACAACGGGCATATACCGATTATTTCGACGGTGGCGCTGGGCGCCGGCACGTCATATAACCTGAACGCCGATACGGCCGCCAGCGCGCTTGCCGTGGCCTTGGGCGCGGAGAAGCTGATATTGCTTACCGACGTGCGCGGCATTATGACCGACCCCGGGAACAATAAGGGCTTTATACCAAGGCTTAAACTGTCGGAGGTGGCGCCGCTTATCAAAAACGGGTCGGTCGGCGGCGGCATGATACCAAAAATCGAGTGCTGCGTCGAGGCGCTGAGGCGAGGCGTGCCGCGAACGCATATCATCGACGGCCGCATAGCACATTCCATACTTCTGGAGCTGCTGTCTAAACGCGGCGTCGGAACTATGATTGAAAGGGATTGAAAACATGGAATATACTGAATTAAAGCGCCTGTATGACCAATATGTAATGCCGACATCCGCAAGAGCCGAGGTGGCGTTTATACGCGGCGAGGGCTGTACGTTGTACGACCAAAGCGGGAAGCCTTATATTGACCTCGCGTCCGGCATCGGCGTGAATTCGGTGGGGCACGCCCATCCGAAATGGGTCAAAGCGGTCAGCGAACAGGCCGCGCTGCTTGCGCATGTGTCCAATCTGTACCACACGGTTCCGGGCGCCCTGCTGGCAAAGCGTCTGGCGGAGCTGTCCGGTCTGAAAAACGTCTTTTTCGCCAACTCGGGCGCGGAGGCCAACGAGGGCGCGATTAAGCTCGCGCGCAAATATTCATACGACAAATACGGCGGCGGCAGAAACGTGATTATCACGCTGACCGACAGCTTCCATGGCCGCACCGTCACCACGCTCTCCGCCACGGGACAGGATAAATTCCATACGCACTTTTTCCCGTTTACCGAGGGGTTTAAGCATGTGCCGGCGAACGATATCAAGGCGCTGGAGTCCGCGCTTGACGCGTGTGAGTCCGCCGCGAAAAGCATAGGCAGCCTCGCGCTGAAGCCGGAACGGCCGCGTTCCGATGTATGCGCCGTCATGATTGAGGTCGTGCAGGGTGAGGGCGGCATACTGCCGCTCGACATTGAGTATATAAAAGCTGTGCGGCGTATGTGCGACGAGCGCGACGTGCTGCTTATCTGCGACGAGGTGCAGACCGGTATCGGGCGCTGCGGTACATGGTTCGCGTATCAGCGCGCGGGCATATTACCCGATATAGTGAGCTTCGCTAAGGGAATCGCGGGCGGACTGCCGCTGGGCGGTATTATCGCGAATGAAAAATGCGCCGATGTGCTGGCGCCCGGCACCCATGCCACTACTTACAGCGCGAACCTTATATGCTGTGAGGCCGCGCTCGCCGTGTTGGATATAATAGGGGAGACGCTGCCCGACGTGGGCACCAAGGGCAGGCTTGCTAAGGACGCTTTCGCGGGCGCGAAGGGCGTGAAGGAGGTGCGCGGCGAGGGTCTGATGATAGGGATTGCCACCGACGGCATAGACGCCGCCGGCGTCGTCGCCGAGGCTCTGAGGCAGGGCGTCGTTTGCCTGACGGCGGGGCAGGGGGTGGTGCGGTTGCTGCCGCCGCTTGTGATAAGCCGCGAGCAGCTTTTAGAGGGCGCCGGAATCATAAAACGTATTATAGAAGCCGGAAGGAGCGGGACACAGTGAAGCATCTGCTGAAAATGACGGATCTGACCAAACAAGAGGTATTGAAGATACTGAATGTCGCCGACCAGATGAAATTCAACCTGACGCACGGGTTAGAGCATGAAACGCTAAAGGGCAGGAATCTTGCGATGATTTTCAACAAGTCGTCCACCCGCACGCGCGTTTCGTTCGAGGTCGGCATAGCCCAGCTGGGGGGTCACGGCCTGTTTTTGAACAGTAACGATATACAGTTAGGGCGCGGAGAAACCATAGAGGATACCGCGAAGGTGCTGTCGCGCTATGTGGACGGCATAATGATCCGCACATTCAAGCAATCCGACGTGGAGGAGCTGGCAAAATACGCGGGCGTGCCTGTAATCAACGCGTTGACCGACGACGAACACCCGTGTCAGGTACTGGCCGACCTGATGACAATACGCGAATACCGCTCGTCATTGCAGGGGCTGACCGTCGCGTGGGTGGGCGACGGCAACAATGTGTGTAACTCGCTGATAGCGGGCGCGCTGCTGTGCGACATGAAAATCAAGGCGGCGACGCCGAAAGGCTATGAGCCGGCGCGGTACATCCGCGATTACGCCGGTCAAAGGCTGTCTTTGACCAACGACCCGCGCGAGGCCGTCGCCGGCGCGGACGTGGTGTTCACCGACGTTTGGGCAAGCATGGGGCAGGAGACGGAAGCCGCCGCGCGCCTGAAAGCCTTCGAGGGCTTCCAGCTCAACGCGGAGCTTATGAAGTTGGCCAAGCCGGACGTGATGGTGCAGCACTGCCTGCCCGCACACCGGGGCGAGGAGATTACCGCCGATGTGTTCGACGCCCACGCCGAACAGATATACGACGAGGCCGAAAACCGCCTGCACGTCCAGAAAGCCATCATGACGCTCCTTATGGGCGAGGAGCCGGTGTAGGGAAGTCTATAGTATCACCTCAAGCCCGGTCGTTGCAGACCGGGCTTGATTGCGGACGTTACCGCCCCCGCGATTTTGTGGTCTCTCCGATAATAAGCTCGGGCAGCGTGATATAGCTCTGCACATGCAGCGCCGGGTTTCGGATATTTTTAAGAAGCTGTGACGCCACCTGTTCCCCAAAGTCATAGACATCGATGCTCACCACGGTCGGCGGCGGATCCATTATGCGCGAGAACGGGAATTCGTCGAATGTTATTAGCTGCAAGTCCTCCGGCAGCTTTAAGCCTTTTTCGTGTATTGCTTTCATAGCCCCTATGGCAACCATGTTGTTCCCGCATATAACGCAGTCGGGACGGTCTTTGCGCGCCAGCAGCTCCAGCGCGGCGGCGCGGCTTTCCTCGACGCTTGAGGACGTGTAGCGTATGCTGTCCTGATTCATTATAATACCAGATTCTTCTAATGCCGCGCGCACCCCGTCAACACGCTTGTCGGTTATTCCGTCCTCACGGCTCCCGCCTATGAAGATTATGTTCCGCGCGCCGCCGTCGGCCGCGTGGCGCGCGGCGATATTGCCGCTGAGGGTGTTGTTGGTGTCTAACCAGCACACCTGACTTTCAAATGCCGGTTTGCCTACGATGATATGGGGGAAGCTGTTGCGCATAAGCATTGTCGCGGTGCTGCGGTTGATGCTCCAGTTGGTGACGATTATGCCGTCATAGCCCCCGGACGATATGACGGCGTTGGCCGTATCGCCGGGCTTCTCGTCGCCGGAGACATCTACCAGCGTTACGCGGTAGCCTTTGCGGGCCAGTACGCAGTAGACGCCGCAGAGAATCTCAAACATGTGGGAGTTGACAAACGCCGCCCCCTTTTGCAGCACATTCAAAAACGCTATATTGCGTGTCGAGCGCCGCTTAAAGCTGGTAGCCCGAACATTGGGCGTGTAGTCTAAGCGCTTCATCACCTCCCTGACCCTTATGGCGGTAGCCTCGGAAATTTCGTGTGAGTTATTTACCACCTTGCTCACCGTTGAAAAAGAACCCCCCGCCTCGCGGGCCACGTCTTTAATTGTTACAGCCATATTAAGTCTCCTTCGCGAAAATTGGATTATTTTCTCTACGGCAATACTACAACGTTTTCGTAAAAAAGTCAATAGCTTTTCGCAAATTCTCTTGACAGAATTATAAAATACCGTATAATTAAGGTGACGACGAAAACAGCGAAAACTTTCCGGCATTATTTTCCTGAACTGCTTTCGGCTTACGAAAACCAGCGAAATATTATTAAAATAGGAGGAGCAAATCCATGAAGAAGGTACTGGCACTCGTTTTAGCGCTCGCGCTGGCATTTATAATGTTCGCGTGCGCTGACACATCCTCAACAGGCGGTGTCACGAATACCCCAACGCCGCCCGCGTCCGCGCCGGCCGGCGGTACATCTGACGACGGCCCCGACCCCGCCGATATAAGCGGCGACCTGTTATTTTGGATGGGCGATACGCCTTTAGCCCCGGCGCTAATCGAGGGATTTACCGCCCAATACCCGAATGTCAATGTATCGTATGAGATGGCCAGCTTCGATGAAATCATCCAGAAGCTCTCCCTTGACGGGCCTGCCGGAATGGGGCCTGATGTGATTGCCGTCGGGGACAGCACGGTAAGCGCTGCGGTTGCCGACGGGCTTTTAGAACCTTTTCCCGCCGACCTGCAAGCTAAGGTTGAGGATGTGATCCTTGAGTCCGCTCTGTCCACGTCAACAGTCGGAGAGAGCCTTTATGGAGTACCGTATTCAATGGAACCCGTTGTTTTCTTCTATAACAAGGATTTGGTTGACGGCCCGCCCGCGAGCTTTGAGGAAATCATAGAGTTTGCCAAAACCTATAACGACCCTTCAATCGGCAAATATGCCATGCGCTGGACTACCGACGGTTATCACAACCACCATTTCCTTACCGCTTTCGGATGGAGAATTATGGGGCAAAATTGGGACGACTGGAAGAATCCGGGATTTGACAGCCCTGAAGCGGCTAAAGGTCTCGCGTTTTACAAATCCATGAGGGCCGTATTCGACATTAGCACAGAGGCGGCTGATTATAACGCTACAGTAGGCGCTTTTGTGAGAGGCGAGGCTCCCTATTTAATCAGCGGCCCGTGGGCGGTCGCCGGTTGCCGGGAGGCCGGATTGAACTTTGGCACATCCAAGATGCCGACAGTTAACGGCGCTCAGCCCCGCACCTTAACCGCCAATCAGGTAGTCGCTGTGTCCAGCTTCTCCAAGAACTTCGACGCCGCCTTTGCCTTTGCCGAGTACATAGCGTCGGTAGAGGTCGCGAACATGACCTACAGCATCTATGGCGCCGCTCCCGCTCTAAAGGATATCTCCGGCATTGAGGGCCTCGCGGAGGACGACATGATTATAGGTATGGCGGAGCAAGCCGCCTATACCGACCATGTGCCCACAATACCCGAGGTTCAATATATATGGTTAGCTTGGGCTGAAATGTTTGCGTTTGTTTGGGATGACTTACTAAGCGTTGAGGATTCCCAGCAAAGAGCTATGGAGACTTACGAAACCGCGCTCAATGTCGGCGGGCTGTCCATGTACGACTGATTTAGATATACGGGCTGTATCCTCGGATACAGCCCGTGTTCACTTTTTCGGGATTACTCTGAATCATGCCGGAGGGATAAAATGAAACTCGTTTGTGCGATATGCTCCTCAATTATATGGGGCAGCGGTCAGGTTATCAATAAGCAAAGATTAAAGGGCCTTGTGTTTTTCCTTATACAGGGTATCCTTCTGCTCGTCGAGCTTTCAACCGGTACGTTAAACGTGTTGAGAGGCGTTTCGGAAGCCGCTTTCCGCAACTGCGGCTATTTTACAAAGGGCGTTTGGGGGCTGATAACACTCGGCAGTATACCGAGGGAAGGTTCCTCTACGCTGGTGTATGACCACTCTGTCATGCTGATGATCGGCGGCATTATTTCCACAGTCATACTGCTGCTTGTCTCGCTGATCTGGATATGGAATATCAGGGACGCTTATCTATCCAGAATCAAGATAGAGCAGGGAGAAAAAATAAGCAGCATAGTGTATGTAAAAAAGTTGTGGAAAAGCTCGTTTGAATATATAATGATTACTCCGGGCGCGCTCCTTGTGCTGTTCGTCTCCGTGATACCGGTGCTGTTCTCCATTCTTGTCGCGTTTACAAACTATAACGCCAGTACGATCCCGCCGCGGAATTTAGTTGACTGGACGGGCTTCAAAACCTTTACAGACATTGTAAAGATACCGATTTGGGGCTC
>WRLW01000065.1 GCA_009777435.1 Oscillospiraceae bacterium
GCCACGTTATGGTCGGAGGGTATCGCCGCGCCGCCGTCCGGGTTTTTGCCGTCGTCCATGAGTATGGGCATCATGGCGCCCGAGCCGGTCAGCCCGCGGCGGCCCTTGCCGATTTTTTTGGAGTTCATGTTATCATCCTTCCCGCGCGCGTTTAATATAGTATGCCCGCGAGACGGCGTATCTTGCGGCGGGGCGGATTTGCGCATTGCAAAAATGGGACGGCTGTAGTATTATGGTATATATCTTTCCAAAAGGGGAGGGCAGTATGCCGGAACATTCCGAGAGGTTGCTCAAAGCTATAAATGACGCCGGTTATTCCTATGGGGAATTGGCCCGGCTAACAGGTATCCCGAAATCGGCCATACAGCGATACGCGACGGGCGTCACCGAGAAAATCCCGTCAGACCGTGTCGCGCTGCTGGCGCACGCCGTCGGCGTGCCGGCCGCTTATCTGATGGGGTTTGACGACGGCCAGGCGGCCGCCGTACCGGTCGAGGGCTTGGATCCGGTTGCGGACAGGGCCTTTTTTGAATTCATGTCCGAAGCCAAGCGCGAAGGGCTATGTGAAAAGGATCTGGCGCTTATAATGGAATTCATAAAACGCGTCAAGGCGGCGCGCGCTACAGATAACGGGCTATAAACTCCATCGTGTCGTTGAATACGGTCTCGCGTTCAAGCTCGTTGTGCAGCTCGTGGTATAGCTCCGGGTAGCTCAGGAGCGTTACGGCGGCGGCGGCCGAGGCCAGCTCCTCGATGGCCTGCGGGCTTACCACGCGATCCTGACCCGCGCGCAGCATAAGCGTCGGCAACGTGATTTTATCCGCGCCGGCTATGGCGCTTTCGCCGCGCAGGGTTATCTCGGTGAACAGCCTGAACGAGAGCTTTGTGTGATACAGCTTGTCGGCGGCGGTCGCTTTTACTATTTCCTGGTCGCGCGTCAGCAGCTCGAGCAGCAGCTTGCCGGTCGTCACAAGGGCGGGCGACGCTTTGCCCAGAAGGCGCGCGGCCAAACGCGTGACGCCCGGATAAGGCTTGTGCAGCCGCAGCCACGGCGAGCCGATCACGGCGCACACATGCCGCGCCTGCGAGCGGTGCAGCAGATAGTTGAGCGCGATGTTGCCGCCCATGCTGTGCCCGTACAAAACGGCCGGCACGCCGGGATAGCGGGCCTCTATCAGGTCGCACATCTGGTCGGCGTCGTCGAGCAGGCTGTCGTAGCGCGGCGCGACGCCGCGCTTTCCGGGCGTAAGCCCGTGGCCGCGCTGGTCGTGTACCGCAAACACGCAGCCGTTTGCCGTGAACCTGCCGGCCAGCTCGGCGTAGCGCCCCGAGTGTTCGCCGAAGCCGTGTATGAGCTGCACGACGGCCCTGACCGCCGTACCCGCCGGCTCGTGAATTTGGGCGTGTATACGCGCGCCGTCTCTCATGATTACGGTTTCCGCCGCCATGATAATACCTCCTGAAATAGCGACTAAACGGAAGGGCAAAAGCCCTTCCGTTTCGCGCTTTATGGCGTTTAGTGACAGATGGCCTTTTCGGTGTCCTTGTCGAACAGGTGTATTTTCTTGGAATCGAAGGCCACCTTAACGTGGTCGCCGGCTCTCGTGGTCGAACGCGGCGAGACGCGGGCTGTAAACTGGCGGCCCTCGCAGTGCATGTACAGGTACGTCTCCGAGCCCATCAGCTCGACGACCTCGACGCCCATCTCCACGAGCGCATCCGGGTATTGGTTGAGGAAAACCTCCTCGTCGTGGATATTCTCCGGGCGGATACCCATGATGACCTGCTTGTCTTTATAGGCCAGAACCTCGGGCTTGCGGCCGGTGGCCTCGGGCATGGCTACCTGCGAGTTGCCGAATATCAGCTTTGTAACGCCGCCCTCGTCCTTGAGCGTACACTCGACGAAGTTCATCTGCGGCGAGCCCATGAAGCCCGCGACGAAAAGGTTGGCGGGTGTTTCATACAGCACCTGCGGCGCGGCTATCTGCTGGATGAAGCCGTCTTTCATAACGACTATGCGCGTGCCCATGGTCATGGCCTCGGTCTGGTCGTGCGTAACGTATATAAACGTGGTCGCGAGGCGCTGATGCAGCTTGGTTATCTCGGTGCGCATCTGCGCGCGCAGCTTGGCGTCGAGGTTGGACAGCGGCTCGTCAAGCAGGAACACCTTCGGGTTGCGGACGATTGCGCGGCCGAGCGCGACGCGCTGGCGCTGACCGCCCGACAGCGCCTTGGGCCTGCGGGTGAGCAGATGGGTGATCTCAAGTATTTTCGCGGCTTCCTCGACGCGGCGCTTGATCTCGTCCTTCGGCGTCTTGCGCAGTTTAAGCCCGAACGCCATATTCTCGAAAACCGTCATGTGCGGATACAGCGCGTAGTTTTGGAACACCATCGCGATATCGCGGTCTTTAGGCGGAACATCGTTGACCAAGTTGCCGTCTATGTACAGCTCGCCTTCCGAAATTTCTTCCAGACCCGCCACCATACGCAGCGTTGTGGATTTACCGCAGCCCGACGGGCCGACCAAGATGATGAATTCCTTGTCCTCGATGTCCAGATTGAAATCCGACACCGCGACGACATTCCCCGCGAAGCGTTTGTACATGCCTTTGAGACTCAGGCTCGACATAAGCGATTAACCTCCCGTGTATTTTTTGCGGCGGACATATTTAATCCTGTTTAAGTATAGCACATGCCGGCGTGTTCGTACAGACGCATGTTATACAAAATTTTCGGCGTCCGATAGTACAATCCATACAAAAAGATGTGAAATATACACAATTGGAGGGCCTGAATTTTATGAGTTCCGTAACCTCGCGGCGGCGCTTCTATATCGGGGCGCGGCCGCATAACCTGTACACAGGAGCCGTCCGGCCGCCGGCTCGAAACCAAGTTCTGGGGGGATGACGCTATGTTTATAGTAACCGCGAAGCTTAACAGGAACAGGCTGATCGGGATGGTCGTGTGCGCGGGGCTGCTGCTCATCGCGCTGGTGATCCTTGTCAGCGCGAGGAGCTGGAGACCCACGTCGGCGCAGGGCGAGGCGGTCACGCCGTCGCCCAAGGGCGTGTCCGGCAACGACGAGCGCGTCTCGTACCTTCACGGCTTCGGCTGGGAGGTCGAGGAGGATGCCGTCGAGTTTCAGGAGGTTCTTATACCCGAGCGCTTCGACGGCGTATTGCGCGACTACGGCGACCTGCAAAAGGAGCAGGGCTTCAATCTTGAGAAATACCGCGGTAGGCTCGCCAAACGCTATACATACCTTATCACGAACTATCCCGGCGCGAACGAGGACGTCTACGCCAACCTGCTGATCTACAAAAACACGGTCATAGCCGGCGACGTCAGCTCCGCGAACATGGACGGCTTCCTGCACGGCCTGCTGCCCGGCGCGGCATAAGGCCGCGCGGACGCACACTGTGCGTCCCTACAGGGGATTGCAGCGTAGGGGCGCGCATTGCGCGTCCGTGGTTTATCGACGTGGCGCGGCACGATGAACACGGGCGACCGGGGGCGGTCGCCCCTACAACACCACACCGGCACGGCGAAATTCTGCACGCCCTGTAGGGACGCGCAATGCGCGCCCCTACGGCGTTGCGCGTAATCGGGTCGTAGGGGCGGCCATTGGCCGTCCGCCGTTCTCTCACCGCCGTCCCCCGAACGTACTATTGACAAACGGGCGTCTCCGGGTTTATTATATCGGAGGCGGCAAGAAATGGTTTCTGACGCCTCGGAAATTCCAAAATACTAAAGAAAGGGTGGTTGACAGTGAGGATCTCCAATATAAGCGTTGAGTTCACACAGCACAAGCTATTTAACATAATGGAGGGAGAAAAATGGGCTATCGGCCGCCCGAGAGCAAAAAAGCGATACTTCTTGACGCGCTGAAAGGACGCCGCGCGGTCTACGCGTCGGCGATCGTTATCATATTCATAAACAATCTGCTTGATTTTGTCGGCCCGCAGGTGGTGCGCTTCACCGTGGACTGCGTGATAGGAGGCGAGCCTATCCCCGCGCGGCTCGCGCCCTATATAAATCTAATAGGCGGTATCGACACCCTGCGCGGCCGTGTATGGCTGTGCGGGGCTGTGGTCGCGCTCGCCGCCGCCCTGTGTACGGCGGCCGGCTGCCTGCGCAACTGGTGGACGCTGGAGCCGTCCGAGTATATGGCAAAGAACCTGCGCGACAGGCTGTTCGGGCATATACAGCGCCTGCCCTTCGACTGGCATGTCAGGATACAGACCGGCGACATCATACAGCGCTGCACAAACGACGTGGACATGGTGCGCAACACCGCCGCCAACGTGCTGCCCAACTTCGCGCGCGGCGTGTTCATAATAATCTCGGCGGCCGCGCTCATGTTTTCAATGGATCCGGTAATGGCCGCCGCGGGCCTGTGCCTCATGCCGCTTTTCTCCATAACGGGCGTGGTCTACCACCGCGTGATAGGCAAGACCTTTTTGGCCGTTGACGAGTCCGAGGGGATGCTGCAGTCGGCCGCCCAGGAGAACCTGACCGGCGTGCGCGTGGTGCGCGCGTTCGGGCGCGAGCGGTTCGAGATAGAGCGGTTCGGCAGGCGCAACGACGACCTGTTTGACAAGCTTATCAAAATGGGCGTCAATCTGTCCGCCTTCTGGGCCTTCTCCGACCTGATAGCGCTCGCGCAGACCGTGGTCGTGGTGACGGCCGGCGCCCTGAGGTGTCTAAACGGCCAGCTGACCGTCGGCACGTTCATGGTGTTCTTCTCATATACCATGATGCTGCTGTGGCCGGCGCGCGAAACCGGGCGCCAGCTGTCCGAGCTGGCCAAATGCTCCATATCGCTGGGCCGCCTGCTCGACATACTTAGTCAGCAGCCGGAGCAAGACGCCGAAAACCCGCTCACGCCGTCCATGGACGCCGGCATCGCCTTTGAAAACGTCACGTTTTCCTACGACGGCGTTACGCCGGCCCTCAAAAACGTCAGCTTCACGCTTGAGCGCGGGCAAACGCTCGGCGTTTTGGGCGGCACGGGCAGCGGCAAGTCCACCATAGCCTATCTGCTCACGCGCCTCTACGACCTGAGCGATCCAAACGAGGAACCAAGCGGCGGCCCGGTCTTAAACACAGGCCGCATAACCATAGGCGGCGTTGACATAAGGCGCATACCGCGCGGGCATGTGCGCCGGGGCGTCGCCATGGTGCTTCAGGAGCCGTTTCTGTACTCAAAGACCATAGGCGAGAACATACGCGGCGCGTCCAACCCCGGCGCAGACCTTTCGGCGCGTATGGAGCGCGCGGCAAGCGTGGCCGCCATCCACGACACGGTAGCCGCGCTGGACGACGGCTACGACACCCGCGTCGGCGAACGCGGGGTAACGCTGTCGGGCGGCCAGAAGCAGCGTGTGGCCATCGCGCGTATGCTGCTCCAGAACGCGCCGGTCATGATATTCGACGACAGCCTGTCGGCCGTGGACACCCAGACCGACGCGCGCATACGCGACGCGCTGGCGGAGCATACGGCCGGCACGACGGTCATACTCATATCGCACCGCGTGGGCACGCTTATGCGCGCCGACAAAATACTCGTGCTGAACGGCGGCGAGGTCGAGGCGGAAGGCTCCCACGCCGAGCTTATCTCGGGCGGCATGAACACCTACCGCCGCGTGTATGACTTGCAGCGGGCGGCGGTCGAGGAAGGAGGCGGCTCACAGTGAACGAAAACGAATATCCCTCGAATTTCTCATTTGCAGTCTGGAAAAAGATCCTGCCGTTCGCGCGTCCCATGGGCGGGCGGTTAGTGCTTGTGGTGCTGCTGCTGACCGTCAACGCGCTGATAGACATAGCCTACCCGCTCATGCTGCGGCATATACTCAACAACCATGTTGTGACCGGGGACGCCGCCGGCCTGCGCGCCGTCATAGCGCTCTACGCCGCGCTGGTGGTTATACAGGTATTCACGGTCTATATGTTCATAAGGCTCGCGCTGTTCTGCGAGTTCACCATAGCGCGCGAGCTGCGCGGGGCTGTGTTCAAGCGCCTGCAAATACTGCCCATATCGTATTACAGCCAAACGCCGGTGGGCTACATAATGGCGCGCTGCCTCTCGGACACCGCCAACATAGGCGACAGGATAGTGTGGGGCATTGTGGACATGTCGTGGGGCGCGGCCTATATGGTGTTCGCCATAGTCACCATGTTCGCGCTCAACTGGACGCTGGCCCTTATCATGGTGGCCTTTATGGCCGTGCTGTCCTGTGTGACCTATTGGTTCCAGAAGCGCATACTCAAAATGAACCGCGAGGTCAGAAAGCGCAACTCCATAATGACGGGCGCCATGAACGAGGGCATAACGGCGGCGCGCACCACCAAAACGCTTGTTATGGAAAACCAGAGCCTCGAGGAGTTCAAGGGCGTTACAGGCGCCATGAAGTTAGTCTCGTCGCGCATAGCGCTGCTGCGCTCCATATACGGCCCGACCGTGTTCTTCGCCGGGGGGTTGGCCGTGGCCGCCGTGCTGACGGCGGGCGGTATGCTGACGCTTCAGGGCGCGCTCGCGCTCGGCACGCTCGCGGCCTTTATCAGCTACTCGTTTGAGATATCACACCAAATATCGCATCTGGCGCATGTGCTGCCCGAGTTCGTGGCCTCACAGGCCAACGTCGAGCGCGTGACGGCCATGCTTGAGCGGCAGCCTGAGATAATCGAGACCCCCGAAGCGCTTGAGCGCTACGGCGGCAACTTCGACCCAAAAACCGAAAACTGGGAGCCGCTGCTCGGCGACGTGGAATTCTCCGACGTGACCTTCATGTATCCCGACGGCACGGTCAACGTGCTTGAGCATTTCAACCTGTCCGTGCCGCGCGGCAGCATGGTGGCCATCGTCGGCGAGACGGGCGCGGGCAAAAGCACGCTGGTCAATCTGGTGTGCAGGTTCTTTGAGCCGACGGGCGGCCGGGTGCTTATAGACGGGCGCGACATACGCGACCGCACCCAGCTCTGGCTGCACAGTCATCTGGGCTATGTGCTTCAAGACCCGCACCTTTTCTCAGGCTCCGTTACCGAAAATATCCGATACGGGCGTCTTGAGGCCACCGACGAGGAGGTGCGCGCGGCCGCGCGCGCGGTGGGCGCCGACGCCTTTATAGAAAAGCTGGGCGGCGGCTGGGACGCCGACGTGGGCGAGGGCGGCGGCCGCCTGTCCACAGGCCAGAAGCAGTTAGTGTCGCTGGCGCGCGCCATACTGGCGGATCCGCGCATATTTATACTCGACGAGGCCACGTCGTCCGTCGATACCGAGGCCGAGCGGCTGATACAGCGCGCCGTCGCCGTGGCCCTCAAGGGGCGCACGTCGTTTGTCATAGCGCACAGGCTGTCCACCATACGCGCCGCCGATATGATATTAGTGGTCGATCAGGGGCGCATTATCGAGCGCGGCTCCCATGAAACGCTCATGGCCGGACGCGGCCATTACCATGACCTATACGTCCGGCAGTTCGCGGCGGCCGAATAACCGCCTATATCTTAAACCCGCTCTTTCGCCTCGCCATGCGGAGGTCGGGGCCGAAGAAGTGCAGCATCTTGTATTCGCCGAGCAGCCGCGAGCAGGTCTGCGGCAGATAGCGCTCGGTCAGCCGCTCCGAGGTCAGGTTGGCGTTTATTATGGTCTTTGAGCCGTTCAGCAGCCGCGTGTTTATAACGTCGTACAGCGCGCTCTGCACAAAGGCCGTCACCATCTCGGTGCCCAAGTCGTCTATGACCAGCAGGGCGGCGTCGAAAAAACCCGCCGTGCCGCCGGCGCCTTCGGCTCTGCCGCCGCCGAACTTG
>WRLW01000066.1 GCA_009777435.1 Oscillospiraceae bacterium
ATATGGCAAACTCCTTTTGATATTTTTCGTCGTTCTCAAACCAGCTCCACGTTATCCCCCAAACGCCGCCGTCCGGCCTTGTGTCTATAAGATAGTCAAGCTCTTTTTGAACGATATCCTCATTGCCCGCGTAAAACCTGCTGTCCGGCGAGCGAATGAATGACGACGGCCTGTATCCGTAATACGCCCATTTTGAAACGTCGCGCTCTATTTTCCGGTTCACAAGCCCGCTCAGCGCGTTTAAGTCAAAGCCCAGCTTATCCGCGAGGCCGAGCCGCTCCGCGGCGTCAAACAGCGCGCAGTACCCGCTTACGCCCGTGTCGCCCAGATTGCCGGGCGCGCTGAGCCGTGCGGCCAGCTTTTGGGCGACCGTAAAGGCGCGGCTGTAAAGCTCCGAACCCTCGTCGGCAAACAGCAGGGCAAAGCCCGCTATGTCCGCCGAAACGCCTATGCTCTCGCACTCGTTGGCGCTTGGGTCATACGTCCACCACGGAGCGCGCGGCCAGCCGCCGTTCGACGGGATGCTGAACAGCCAGCCGTTTTCATGGCTGTGCGCGCCGCTTTCAAGGAAGCTCATTATCCCTTGGAAAACCGGGTGAGCTTTATCGGCGAAGCCTATTTCTCTCAGCTTGCCGGCGGCGTACAGCGTGGTATACGGCGAGGATTCAGGGTTCCAGCAGTCAGGCTCAAGGGCGTTCCCGAACCCGCCGTCCTCATTTTGATAATAAGACAAGGCCGAAAGCACGGCTTCCGCGCCGCCGTTCTCAAACTCGTATTGCCATAACGCCAAGTCGATTTGTCTCGCGTTCCGGTAAATCCACAGGCGGATCTCGTCAAACGCTTTCGCGCTCAGCCGTTTCATAGCTATCGCTTCGGCGCAGCTGCCGGGAAAATGTATGGCAGGTGAAATCATAGTTTACGCCCCCTCGGTCATTCTGGTTTGCCGGCATACCCGGCCGCCGCTTCCGCCGCCCAGCGGCGGCATACTTCGATGCGCGCCCCCGGCGGCTTGTCGCCATGCTCGGGGTCAAGGTATGAATAGGCGTACAGCCTCTCACAGGGCAAAAGCTCACATTGGCCGCAATGGGTCAGCCCTTTGCCCTGACAGCATTGCGCGATCGGACATTCGCCGTGAAACGGCCGCCCGTTGGTTTCTATACAGCCGCCGCAGCCGTGGGACTCTTTCCACGCGCAGCCGGCGCAGTGTAATCCGCATCGTGAGTCTATCATGTTATCCTCCGATAAATTTATTTATCCTCTTTTGGCCGGCCGACGGATTAAGCCTCAGCACCTGTGCCGTGATTTTATCCGCCGCTTCCCGCGCGCCGATGTCCGCCGCTATCTTGAATAAGTCCGCGCCCCAGAAGCTTTCGGACGTGCAGAACACCGTGGACGACCAGCCGTACCCCTCGCCCTTTTGCGAGATTTTCTGCTGTCTGCCGCACATGGTCAGGTACAGCTTCATTTGCAGTTCGGTCAGCGCCGCGTCGAATTTGGATTTCTCGCCGCGCGAAAACCCGGAAAACTGCTTTATCTCGTGGAGCGGCAGCGCGCCGTGTTCGGCTACCGCGTCGTAAATACGTCTGGCGTTATGGCTGACCACCCCGTCCGAATAGTCCTCCGCGAACGACGCCACGCCGCGACGGGCCGCGGACGGCCTTCGGGCCGCCGGCGGTCTGCGAGTCGCCAGAAAGTATGGATACCATTCCTTTGTGATATACCCGGCCTTTTTGAAGAACACCTTTCCGTATGCTATATCGCCGCGCTCGTCCAAAACGCGCATACGCCACTCCCACGGGTCGGTCTCCGGGTCGCCGGTATGCCATCGGAGCGGGCTGTCCGGCGGCTGCTTGTCCCACCCGTGTTTAATCAGCCCGAACACGCCCTCGTCATTGCCGCCGCTCGCCACCGAGAAGCCGGCCTTTAACAGCTCGGCGCAAAAATCATCATAGTTTCTTATCATACAAAAACACACCAGCGGATTCCGAACCTGTCGGTCAAATCCCCCATCAACGGGCTCCACTCCACCGCTCCGCTGTAATTGATTTTCCCGCCGGCGCTAAGGCTCTCAATGATTTTCCGCACAGTTTCCTCCTTCCCCTCGCCGAAATGCAGGCAAAACTGCATTGAGTTCCCCGTTACAGTTTCGCTCTCAAGGGTTTCGCAAATCGCGAACACTTGCCCGAACACATCAAGCTCGGCATGGGCGACCATCCCATTTTCGTGGCGATGGTCGCAAAGAAGCTTCGCGTTAAAGGCATTTACATAGAACGGAACAGCGTCGGCACTGTCTTTAACATAAGCCTGCATCATTGATCTGCGCATTTTTAATCCCCGCCCTTCGCGTTTTTCTACAGTATAACACATCAAACACGACAAGAGTATGTCGTGTTTATTCATACCTCGCTAAAATATTACGGGCGGCGTCGCGTATGCTCCGCGCGATGTCGTCCGGCTCCAATACCTTGACCTTGCCGCCGAAGCCGAGCAGCCAGCCTATGATATAGCCGCTGTTGGTAAACCCGATCTCAAACCGCAGGCCGCCGTCCGTTTCAGTCCAGCACTGAGGCCCATAGGCGTCTATGAGCTGATACCTGACCGACGGGTCGAACACGGCCACTAACCTTTTGTCGTCGCGGAGGCCGAAATCGCGGCGCTCCGGCGGTATCTCGCGCGGCGCGTACGCCTCATCGCTTAAAGTCAGGCCCCACAGCCGCGTCAGCTTGAACATGCGCCAGTCGCGGCGCTCTATGCAGTAGCCGAACACATACCAAGCCGTCCACTGGAAAATGACGAAATAAGGCTCTATGCGCCGGCGCGACTCGCCCTTTTCGTAATAATAGTCAAATTCAATAAGCCGCGTTTGAAGGATCGCGCGTTTTATCAGCTCGATTTTAGCTGTAAGCTGCCCTTTGTAATGCGAGGCGAGGTCTATGATAATGGGCGGCGATACTACCGAGTCCGCGCCGGCGCGGAGCTTATCGAGGATGCGCTCCACATTGGACTGCTCCGATACGCTTCCGATGCCCTTCAGCGCGGCTATGATACCCGACATCTCATCGACGGTCAGCACGCTTTTATCTATCCTATAGCCCTCGGCAATAGCGATGCCGCCGCCGGCGCCCTGATAGGTCGCGATAGGTATGCCCGCCCGGCAGAGCGCGTCGATGTCGCGCCCGATGGTGCGGCGGCTGACCTCAAACCTCTCGGCCAGCTCCGGCGCGGTCACGCGGTCGTTTTGCAGCAGGATGGTAAGCATACCCAGCAGGCGGTCAAGCTTCATACGCGGCGCCCCCAATTATAAATGACGGCGCTCCGGCGCCGCTGCGGCTCTGACCCGGTTCGCGGCAAACACAGGCGCGGCTTGGGCCGCGCGCCGCCGCCGGTTAGGGCGTTTTTATGTCCAGGCATGGGTTTTGTCCACAAAATCAAGCCCTTTTGGGTAGTCTATCCATTCTTTTTCCGGCATATAGTGTCCTGTAGATTATTGTGGGGTCACGCGACCGGCGCGCCCGCGGACGGTGCGATGTATCGCGGTTCCTGCTGGAGGAGGGTTCCTGTTGAAAGGCAATATGGAGGAACGCGCCTGTGAGCTGGCCAATTACATAATAGAGAACAAGTCCACTGTGAGAGCGGTGGCCAAACAATTTGGTATAAGTAAATCGACAGTACATAAAGATTTGTCGGAGAGACTGAAGCTGTATAACCGTTCATTGTATGAGCAGGTTAAAGCCGTGCTGGAGGAAAACAAGGCCGAGCGCCATCTGCGCGGCGGTCAGGCCACGAGGCGCAAATACAGAGGCTATAGTTAATTAGTAACTAAGTTACTAATTAACTATGTTGAGTTCGCTTCGCGAACTCACGTCTTGGTGCTATAGTTACTTCGTAACTATGATGAGTTCGCTTCGCGAACTCACGGCGGTGTGGTATAGTTACTGAGTAACTATGATGAGTTCGCTTCGCGAACTCACGGCGGTGTGCTATAGTTACTGAGTAACTATTCACTCCTCGTCTTTGTCCTTGAGGCGCCACACGCGCTTGTCTTTGATATGCCCGGCGCCGGGGCGGCCGCTTTCTTCTTCGGCATCGGCGGCGCCGGCGGCGGCGGCCGTTTCAAGCGCGGCGTCTTTGAACATAGGCCGTTTGGGCGGCTTTAGCCTGAACAGCAGCAGCAATCCAAGACCCGCGGCGCAAAACGCGAAGCTCAAAAGCTGGGAAACCCTGACGCCTGTATTAAACAGATACAGGCTGTCGGCGCGAAGCCCCTCAATCAAGCCGCGCCCCAAGCCGTACCACACCATATAATACAGCACTATCTGGCCGTCATACTTGCGGCGCTTGAGCAGAAAGTGCAGCAGGAAGAAGCCGATGCCCGTCCACAGCGACTCGTATAAAAACGTCGGATGTACCTGCATAGCGCGATATGTCCCGTGATCCCAGCCCATTATCTCCATGCGCCACGGCAGCTCCGTCTCGGCCCCATACGCCTCGCGGTTGAAATAGTTGCCCCATCTGCCTATACACTGCCCGATCAAAAAGCCTATGACGCTTAAATCAAACAGCGCCTTAGCCGATATCTTCCGCACCCCGGCAAAAATCGCGGCGACGCCCAGCGCGCCCAGCAGCGAACCGTAGAACGCCATGCCGCCCTCCCTGACCGAGAATACCCGCATAGGGTTGCCGCTGAACTCCTGCCAGTTGAATATGACATAATACAAACGCGCCCCGATGACGCCCGCCGGAAAGCAAAACAGCAGGGCGTCCAGAATGTGGTCGGCCTTGACGCCCACCCAGGACGCGTATTTGGTGCCGTACAGCACCGCCAGCATAAACCCAAACGCCATCAGAACGCCGTACCATCTGACGGACAAGCCAAAGACCGTGAACATTACGGGGTCGGGGGCAAACGGCCCTATCCCCAATCCGGGAAAGCTGATGGGCGAATAATTCATAAAATCAATCCTTTCCGCGCTAACGCGTTATCCTCACTATAGCTGTGTTTTCTTCCGTGATACGGCGCAGGACGCCGGCGGCCGCGCCGGCGCCGGCGCGCGCGAATATGCCGGGCAGCCAAAAGAAGTCCTCGCCCGCCAGATACCGCGCCGCCACCTGACGCGAATAATCCAGCGGGGCGTCCAATATCCGCATACGCGCGCCCCAGCAGGAGCGTTTTACCCTCTCGAACAGCTCGGCCGGAATCCCGTCCGCCGACAGCCGCCGCGCCTCGGTCAGCAGCCTGCCGCGCACGGCGTCCGGCTCACGGCTCTGTCCTGTGAACAAAAGGCAGCTCCCGCCGTCGAACATAAACGGGTCAAACCCAAACGCGCCGTCTATCAGGCCGTCCTCATACAGCTCGCTGTAAAGCGGCGACGACATGCCCGCCAGACACTCCGACGCAAGCTTTATGAGCGTCTCCCACTCAAGCCTCGACACCCCGTCCGGCCTCCTGAGCTTGACCGCTATGCCGAACAGCGGCAGCGGCACATCCATATCCACGGTCAGCTCAAGGCCGCCCACGCAGTCCGGTTCGCCGGTTTCGGGCATTATATAGCGTTCAGACGCCCTATCGGGTGATATACGGGCGGCCATCTCAACGATCTCGTCCGGCTCCACATCGCCCGCGGCGCACAGAACCATGTTGGCCGGCGCGTAAAACGCGCTGTGGCAATCGTACAGCGTCCGGGCGGTGATCTCGGCGACGCTCGCGTGCGTGCCTCCTATAGGCAGGCGCACGGGGTGCTTTACATATGTCAGCGCGAGAAGCTCCTCAAACAGCCGCATACCCGGCATGTCCCTGTACATCGACAGCTCCTGCCCGATGATGCCCCGCTCCTTTTCCACGCTCTCCGGCGTGTAATAGGGCGTGTACACGAAGTCCAGCAGCAGCTCAAGGCACTCGCCGAAGCGCTCGGTCGCCTCGAAATGGTAAGCCGTCATGCTGTGCGACGTAAAGGCGTTGGGCGACGCGCCCAGCTCGCCGTATACCTGAAGCACGTTTCTGCCGTCGGGCATATCGAACATTTTATGCTCAAGAAAGTGAGCGACCCCGGCCGGAGTCGCCGCGGCCCCGGCGCCCGGCAACATAATATGGTCGGAGCCGTAGTTCACCGCCAGCATCCCGGCCTTCTTTTGGAAGCCGGGCTTTTTCATTACAAAAACGGCCAAGCCGTTGGGCAGCTTTTCGGTATACGCCAGCTCCCCCATTACTCCCGTGTCAATCGCCGTCATAGCGCCGCCTCCCCGCCCGCGGCGGCATCCGGTATCATCATGTATACCGAATCCAGCGTGAAATTCTTTGCCGCGCGCACAACATCCTCATGGCCCGTACCGTCCAGTTCGGCCTCCCAGTCGCCGACCGCGCCGGTTAGCCCGGCCGCTGCCTGCCCCTGCCAGAAGCGTTCCAGCCCGCCGGGTGAATCGCACTGCTTGCGCCACGCGTTTACAAGCGCGGCCTTGGCGCCGGCCATATCCTTATCCGTAAAGCGTCCCGCCGCCACGTCGTCCCATTGGCGCAGCATCTCGTCCCTCGCCCGTTCAGCGTTGACGCTCTCGACGCCCGACATGGCCTTCATGACGCCCTTGTGCCTGTCCAGCGCGGACATGGCGTAATAGCACAGCGACAGCCGCTCGCGGACGTTCAGGAACAGCTTGCTCGTCGTGCCGCCGCCGTACAGCGTCTGCGCGAGATAGGAGGCCATAAACCCCTCGCCGTCCGCCGCCGTCCCGGTGCGCCACAGCAGGGCCAGCTTTGTCTGTGTGACGTCCATGCGCTCGGTAAAGGCCCGCGCCTCGGCCGCCTTGGTCACAAACGGCGCTTGCGGCCGGTCGCATACCCGGCCCTTGAAGCCGCCGCGAAAGCCGTCATAACGCCGGTCAAGCCACCCTGTCAGCAGCTCGGCGGCATTTTCCGAGCAGCCGCAGTAGAACAGCTCGAGCCTCGACGCGGCCAAGCTCCTTTGATAATGCTCCCACAGCGACTCCGGCGTTATTTCGCTCACTGACCGCTCGTCGCCCAGCTCGCCCACCCCATACGGCTCGCCGCCGCAGGCCAGCGCCTCGAGACGCCTCACGGCATATGACGTCTTGTCGTTTTTGAGCGCGCGGATGGCGTCCGCCAGCTTATCCCGCTCGCTTTCAACATAGTCAAACACACCGTCGCGCACGGCGGGGCACAGCAGGGTTTCGGTCAGCAGCTCGGCCATGCCGGACGTCTGGCCCGCGCCCTTCCCGCCGCCGCAGAACGCGTCGCCTATAAAGTCCGCCGAAAGGCCGAACGCGTGCCACTCGCCTATCTTACGCACACCCGCCGCCATCGAAGCGCCGTACAGGTCGTCGAGCGCCTCGGACAGGCGCCGCAGATCGGGGCGCTTCCGGCTCCCCCGGCGCAGAACCTGCGGCAGCAGCGCGTTGAGCGCCGCCTCACGGCTGTCGAGCGGTCTTAGCAGATAAGCGGTCATAACGTTGGTCTTATAGCGGTTTCCGGTCACACAGGTCAGGTTTACGCCAGGCGCCAGCTCGCGCCTCGTCATACGCATATAACGCGCCCCCGGTTCTTACTTTTACTAACATTATAAACCATGTGTCAACAGACCGCGTTTTTCAAGCCCGACCTCCACGGCCTTGCGCGCGCCCTTATCGGCGGCCTCCCACTGGGGCGGGCGCGCGCCGCCGTCAAGCTCATACTCGCCGCCGCGCAGCCTGACGCCTATCAGCTGCTCAAGCGCCACACGGTAGTACCACGCCGCCGCGCCC
>WRLW01000067.1 GCA_009777435.1 Oscillospiraceae bacterium
CAGGTTTACATATTCATTTACAGTATTTATACCGAAATCGCTCTCCGTTATTAGGAGGTTCAGTATGAAGCTTGGAACAAAGCTGTTCTTATCCCTGCTCGGCGCCGCGCTAATTATAACGCTGGCGTATCAGGGCTATCTGCTGTTCCATTTCCGTCTGCACAGCGACTACAAAGCCCTGCTGACGGCCGGCGGCGAGTTCGAGGCCGGCACGCCCTTTGCGGGCGTCCCCGACGCCGGCGCGCCCGGCGGCATGGTTTTAGCCGCGCAAAACGGCATACTTAAACTATACGTCAACCCGCTTACGGCGGAGGCGGCGGTGTATGACGCGCGCACCGGCGTCATGACATACACCAACCCGCCCGGCGCCGAAAACGACCCTGTGGCCGGCGACGTAAATAAATCCATACTCAAATCACAGCTGCTGGTCGAATTCTATAACTCAAACCGTATGCCCGGCAGATACAACTCATATGACTACTCCGTTTCGCTGGGGCAATTCAGCCTTGAATCGCTGAGCGGCGGTTTCCGGTGTGTATACACGCTGGGCGACATATCCGCTCCGACGGGTATAGTGCCGGTCTATATAACACCCGAAAGGCTTGAGGTTTTCACGGAAAAAATGAGCGACGGCGGCAGATATGTCCTCGCGCGGTATGTTGAGTCGTCCAACGCCCGCGGCTTTTTGGAGCTTATGGAGACGGCGCGCACCGGGCCGGCCACGCTGCGCAGGATGAACACGCTTTTTGAGGAGGCCGGCTATACGGACGAGGATTACAGCGCCGATATGGCCGAGTCGAACGTCGAAGGCGCGGCGCCTATCAGCTTTACGGTGCCGCTTGAGTATATCCTTGACGGCGACAGCCTTGTGGTGCGTTTGCAGTCAAGCCGCATAGTCGAAAGGGGCGGCGGCAGAATCGACCGCATACAGCTTCTGCGCTCGTTCGGGGCAGGCGGCGCGGACGAGGAGGGTTATCTTGTAGTCCCTAACGGCTCCGGCTCCATAATACGCTTTAACAACGGAAAAACTTACGCGGAGGACTACACGCAGTTTGTCTATGATTTGGATCCTCTGCTCTCCGAATACACAAAGCTGGGTAACAGCGAAATGGCGCGGCTGCCGTATTTCGGCATACAGCGCGAGGGGCAGGGTATGCTTGCCGAAATACAGACCGGCGACACCGCGGCTCTGCTGACCGCCAGCATTTCGGGGAAGCTCAACTCTTATAACTATGTATTCCCCACTTTCGTGCTGCGCGGCACCAACACGCTCTCCATGTTCGGCTCCACCGGCAACGAGGCCGACATCCCTATCGTCGAGTCCGGCATCGCCGATATTGACATAACCGTGCGGTACAGCTTCCTGACAAACGAATATGACGGCTATTCGGGTATGGCGCGTTACGCGCGCGAACGGCTCATAGAGCGCGGCGTGCTGACGCCCAAAAAAGAGGCCGGCGACATACCGTTTTACATGGATCTTATCGGGAGCGCCGGCGGGCAGCGCTTCTTCCTGTCGGTATCGTATCTCGGACAGTATACCATGACCACCTACGAGCAGGCGGCGCGTATCGCGGACACACTGGCGGCGGCCGGTATATCCAATCAGGTTATAAATTATCAGGGCTGGTTCAACCGCGGCTATTATCACGACGTGCCCGACAAAATCAAGCCCTTGCGCCGGCTTGGAAGCAAGCGTGAGCTGGAGGAGCTGGCTTCGGAGGTCGAGGCCCGGGGCGGCAGGCTGTATGCCGATGTCGCGTTCCAGCGCGTCACGTTTCTGTCTAAGCGTTTTATCTATTCGCTGGAGACGTCGCGCTATTACGGGGGCGGCTTCGTGGCCGCTTTCGGGCAGGTGGATCCGACCACATTGCGCAACACGGCGGCACTGGGATATATCGAGACCCTTTACGATCTGCTGTCTCCCAAGTTCCTTGGCCGCTATACCGATAAATTCATCAAGGCGTTTGACGGCTACGACGTGACCGGTATTTCGCTGCGCGACCTTGGCAGCGACCTCCATTCCGACCGCAAGCGCACCGAGGTCATACAGCGCGAGGACGCAAAGACCATCGTGCTGGACAGCATAGGCAAGCTCGCCGGAACCGGAAACCGGCTCATGTTCTCCGGCGGCAACGCTTATGTGTTCGGTTACAGCGACGATTTGATAAACGTGCCGATATCCCACAACGCGATATACATAGCCGACGATGAGATACCGTTTTACCAGATGCTCATAAACGGCTGTATTGATTACGCGGGGCCTGCCATCAATCTCAGCGACGCTTATGACGAAAACGAGCTGACGCTGAGGCTGGTCGAATTCGGCGCCGCGCCGCACTTCACCTTCACTGCCGAAAGCTCAAGCGACCTGAAGTATACCGGCCTGAACCGGCTCTACGGCGCGACCTTCGACAATTGGAGCCAAACCGCCGTTGGCATCTACAGTAAAGTCAACGGCGCGCTGTCCGCCGTGTCCGGCAGTTCCATAACAAACCACGAGATACTGGAAAACGGCCTGCGGCGCGTGAGCTACGACAACGGCACAGTCATCCTGATTAACCGCACCGGCGGCGGCATCGAGACTGACGGCGGGTTTGTCGGCGCCAAAAGCTTCTTAGTCTTGAACGGTTAAAGGAGGGGGATTTATAATGGGCAAACTTTCGCTGTCACGGAAAAAATCCATTACGGGCCTGCTGTTCATCTCGCCCTTCCTTTTGGGCTTCGCGGTGTTCTACCTTCGCAGCCTGATTATGACCATACAGTTCACTTTTTCTGATATAGCCCTCGGAGAGGGCGGCGCGGCCGGGTATAACCTTTACTTCGCCGGTCTGAGAAACTATATCTTCGCCCTGTCCGAGCATGGTTCCTTTAAGCAGGATCTGACCGTTTCGCTGATAAATATGGTTATAGACGTTCCGCTGATAATCTTTTTCAGCCTGTTCATGGCCCTGCTGCTCAACCAAAAATTCCGCGGGCGCACAATGTCCAGGGCCATATTCTTCCTGCCGGTCATACTTAATTCCGAGGCCATCGACACGGCCATTTCCATGGCGCGCGCCATGATGATGGGCGGCATGAGCCCGGTGTCCTCCGATATACTTGAATCGGCCGGCAACGCCTCGGTCAATATCGCTTATTATATATTCATGCTGCGCGATTTTGGGCTTCCCATATTCCTGCTTGATTATGTGGTGGAAGCCGTTTCCCGTATAAATCTGGTCATCACGGCCTCGGGAGTGCAGTTGATAATTTTTATCGCGGCGCTGCAGTCTATACAGCCGTCTCTGTATGAGGTGGCCCGCATCGAGGGCGCGACGCCATATGAAACCTTCTGGAAGGTCACGTTCCCTATGGTCTCGCCGCTGATTGTCACCAACATAGTATACACCGTCGTCGATTCGTTCATGACAAGCCCGGTGGTCGAGCTGTCTTACCAGACCATATTCGGGCCAAATAAGGATTTCGCGCTCGGCTCCGTTTTCAGCCTTATAAGTATGCTGCTGGTGTGTATACTGCTTCTGGCGGTCTGCACGGTCATATCAAAGCGAACGTTTTATGATAACTGATTTTCGCGCCGCGCGCAGAACAAAATCAAGGGGGATACGCCCATGAATACCGCGCCCCTGAAAATTAAAGAGAAGCTGGCGGCCGCGCGCTCCAACACGCGGCTTATCAACGAAGGCCAGCGTGTTATACGGCAGGGCAAGGGCCTTTTGTTCGCCATTTTCCGCACGGCCGTCATAGCCGGTATCTCATATGTCATACTGGGGCCGCTGATCGGCATAGTCGTCAACTCGTTTTTCTCAAACGCCGACAAATACTCCCCCATGGTCTACCTGATACCGCAGGCTCCCACGCTTGAACGCTACAAGCTGGCGATACTGCGCATGGACTACTGGAACACGCTTCGCAACATGCTGCTCTACGTCACATCGCTGACCGTTCTTCAGCTTGCGGTTTGTTCTATGGTGGGATACGGCTTCGCGCGGTATAAGTTCCCGCTTAAAAAGCTGTTTTTCGCCTGTGTGATAATTATGATCGTCATACCCTCACACACGGTCATGCTGCCCATTTACATGACCTTCCAGAGCTTCAACCCTTTGGGAGTGATAGGTCTGTTCAATAGTGGCCGGGGCATAAATCTGCTGGCCTCCCCGCTGCCCATGTACATTATGACCGTGCTTGGCTGCGGCTTGCGTTCGGGGCTGTACATATACATTTTCAACCAGTTCTTCCGAGGGCTGCCCAAAGAGATAGAGGAGGCCGCAGAGATTGACGGCGCGGGCACCCTCTATACATACTTTTTTATCATGATACCAAACTCAATGCCGTCTATCATCACAGTTACCATCTTCTCGCTCGTCTGGCAGTATAACGACACCTTCTTCTCAAAGCTGTTTATCATCAGCCAAAACGTTGTGCTGAGCAAGCAGATAGTTTCGCTCCAGGCAAACATCCTGAATATTGACCGCATACTTGATCCGTCAATATCCGCCTTGTACCTCTACGCGGGTATTGTGCTGGTCATAGTTCCTTTAGTCGTGCTGTATGTCGTGCTTCAAAGACGGTTTATAGAGGGGGTGGAGCGCAGCGGAATTGTAGGATAGGCCCAACGCCCAAATAAAATAGAAGAGAGGGATAGATTGATGAGCATCAAGAGAATTGGCGTACTGCTGCTTTGCGCGCTGTTGGTCGCGGGACTGCTGTCGGCGTGTGATAAAGATGAAAGTCCGCCGACGGCCACGCCCACGCCTCCGTCCACACCGTCCACTCCGGCCGGTACGACGGAGCCGCCTCCCGAGCCGGCGCAAGAATTTGTCGGCATAGACTTCTCCAACGGGAACATTGATTTCCTCGCGCTGTATGCCAAGCCCGCGGACGCGTCCCCCGACACCACGCTTGAGCTGGCGGACTATAACGGCGGCAAGGCCGCTAAAATCACGCCCGCCGGCAAATCAGTACCGTATGTGGTCATCGACGCCTCCAGCCTGCTTGGCGCGCGCGTGACCGACCTGTACACGCTGGAGGTAACCGTCGCCGTTGAAAACCCCGACGGTGAATTCCAAGCCGTTTCAGGCGAAATAATTGCTTACAGCGGCGCCGACCGCACTGATACCAAGGGCGCGTGGTCGGTATATCTCGACTACAAAAACCCCAATATCGCGCGCATGACGCTTGATACGCCTGAAAAACGCTTTATACCCGACGCTTATAACTTCTTCATCATCAACCGCAAGGTTGACAACGCGATTACCGCCGAGCAGACGCCCGGCGACCTCTATATAACGCATATAGGCTTTCTTGACGAATCGGGGAAATACATACCCGTTGACGATAACGCGGTATTTGACGAGCCGCCGGGATTCACCGAAATGGGCATGATCGTACCTGTCAAGTTAGGCGAAATGAACTGCGTCAACAGCGCCACCCAAATGGGCTGGCTGACTGACGGCGTTGATGGCATAGCGTCTCCGCATACCGCCGAGACGTTCGCGGCCGCCGTATCTCTTACCCTTGAGTTTGCCGAGCCTCCGACCGGCGGTATGCAGCTCATATGGCTGGGCGACGGCGACGGCTGGACATGGAATCAGGCGGAGGGCATTATACCCGACGGCGGCATGGACGGGACTACGCTTACTATTGATCTGCCGTCTACGCTGATAAACTACGACGCGTTCACCATCAGTACGAATATCAAGCTGCTGCTTGGTTATTACAGCGACAATATCGAAGATCTGGGCATAGTTGACGCTTACCTCAATGTCTATAAGCCGGTCGAGCTTGCAATAGTCAAGCTGGGTGAAATGAACAATGTGAACAGCGACACCCAGATGGGCTGGCTGACCGACGGCGTTGATAACAAAGAATCTCCGTATACCGCCGGGATGTTCGC
This sequence comes from Oscillospiraceae bacterium, assembly GCA_009777435.1. Taxonomy (GTDB): domain Bacteria; phylum Bacillota; class Clostridia; order Oscillospirales; family UBA929; genus WRMG01. The sequence continues at coordinate 5,897 of WRLW01000067.1, forward strand.
GAACGCCGTTTCGCTTATCCTTGAGTTCGCCGAGCCTCCGACCGGCGGTATGCAGGTCATCTGGCAGGGCGACGGCGACGGCTGGAGCTGGAACCAAACGGACGGCGTTATACCTGACGACGGCATGGACGGGACTACGATTACCATTGATTTGCCGTCTACGCTGGAAAACTACGACGCGTTCGCTAAAAGCACGCAGATTAAGTTCTTCCTGGGCTATTACGACGACAACATAGCCGACTTGGGTATAGTTAGCGCTTACCTCAAGACGTATGATTAACAGTAGCGTCGGCAAGGCCGGATATTAACGAAAGGAGCGATTTTAGAATGAAGAAAATTCTCTGCGTTTTATTGGCCGTTATGATGCTGGCGCTGCTGGCATCCGCGTGCAGCGGCGATTCAGATAACAGCGGCGGCGCTACGCCCACGCCGCCTGCGGGAGGAGGAAGCACTCCAGACGACGTTACGCCGCAGGCAGGCACAGCTAAATATACCTCAGACGGCAAGCGTATAATCACCATCGGAACATGGTATGATGAATACTATGTTTCCAAGCACACGAGCATTTTTGACAACCCCAGATTATCAAACCCCGAAATCGCGCAGATAGAGCTTGACAATATGCGCGCAATCGAGGAAAAATACAACATAGTGCTTGATTATGTAAACCTGACATGGGAGGGTATACAGGAGAGCATCACGACTTCTATTTTCGCCGGCGCTCCCGACTGCGACGTCTACAGGGTAGACCTACAGTTCGGCATACCGGCCGTATTGAGCAACCTCGCTGTTTCGCTTGAGGACATGGGGCTTGAGGGTACGGATATATTCGGCCCGCAGGAGGTCTTGAAGTACCTCAACGTCAATCAGCCGCAAAACTATCTGTTCGCCGGGTCTATAGTAAACAGTATCCCCAACTATCCGCTGGCGTTCAACATGAATCTCATCCGGGAAGCCAACCTCGAAAACCCGCAGGATCTTTGGGATCGCGGCGAGTGGACATGGGACAAATGGCGCGAATACCTTTCCGCGCTCACCAAGGACACCACCGGCGACGGCGCCATAGACGTTTACGGCTGGAGCGGCTACTGGACAAACCTGCTCGAAAACCTGCTGTTCTCCAACGGAACAACCGTGGCGTCAGGGCCTAACGAGACTTTAAGCTCAACGGCGAGCATCGAGGTGCTGGATCTTATCTACACCATCTACAACGTTGAGCGCACGGCGCGTCCGTGGGATCAGTCGAACTGGGAAATCAACAATAACCTGTACGCCGACGGCAGATCCGGCTTCTGGATCGGCGCGGACTGGATTTTCCAGGAGCAGGGCGGCGCCGACCTCCCGTTTGAAATCGGCGTTGTACCGTGGCCTGTCGGCCCGCACGGCGGCAAAGACACCAACTACCACGGCAAAACCGGCGGCAACTGGTTCTTTGTGCCAAGGGGCGTCGATGATCCCCGGCTGGTTTACGACGTCATGTTCGACTGGCAAAACTGGTATGACTATGACCGCTCGCTCGCGGAGGATCTTGAATGGTCACAGAACCAATACATGACCGAGCGCAATTTCGACTACGCCTTTATGATGAGCAAGAACACCGGCTTCGATATATGGAACAACCTCGGCTTGGGCGACAATTTCTCGATGGTGCCCATAATGGACGGCGAAAAGACCGCCGCGCAGTACGCGGAGGAAACCAGACAGCTCGTCCAGGACGCGCTCAATAACTACTTCGGATAGCGGCTCTATGAAACGAATTTTACTTATAGCGCTTCTGATTTTGCTGGCTTGCGGCGGCTGCAGCGGCGGCGCCCGCGGGGGGGTGGGTT
>WRLW01000068.1 GCA_009777435.1 Oscillospiraceae bacterium
AATATCGCGCTTATGCTCGCCGCGCAAAAGCCCCAATGCTCGGTATTGCTCACAGGCGGCAGCCTGAATCCGAAAACCCTCAGCTGTTCGGGCTATGGAAGCGCGGAGCTTGTAAAGCTTATCAACATAGACGCGGCGTTTATGGCGACGTCGGGGTTTTCAAACGCCGGCGGCTTTACGGTCGGGACGCATTTTGAATGTGAGCTGAAGCGCGCGGTGATCGCGAAAACAGATAAGGTCATTATGCTTATGGACAGCTCGAAGATCGGCGTGAGTATGCCGTTTACCTTTGCCAGACCCACGGAGATTCAGGTTTTGGTCTGCGACGGCCGCATGGACGCCCAAACCGAAAGCGGCCTTTTGTCAAAGGGCGTCAGGATCATTAAGTGTTAGGAGGAATAAATTTGGCACATACCGTTTTGATGCCGCAGCTCGGCATATCGGAGGAAAGCGCCATACTGACGGCGTGGCACGTCCGAAAAGGCGAGACAGTCAAGTCCGGCGATAAGCTGTTCTCCCTCGAGACCGGCAAATCCGCCTTTGACGTGGAATCCGAACACACCGGCACGGTGCTGGCCCTGCTTGCCGAGGAGGGCGGCGAGATCGCCGTCAAAGCGCCGGTTTGTGTGGTCGGCGAGGCCGGCGAGCAATGGCCGGCCTATGGGCCGGCGCCGGCGGCCGAAGCCGCGACTCCCGCGCCTCCCGCCCTTATAGCGGCGGATGTCCGGGGCGTTTCCCCGAGGGCAAGGCGTCTGGCTGAGAAGAATGATATCGACCCCGCGTCGGCGGCGCCCACCGGGCCAAGCGGCCGCGTCATTGAGCGGGACGTGAGGGCTTTTGTCAACGCGCGAACTGAAAATGAGAGAGCGGGCATAACCGAGAGTATTACACCGGCCCACGATATACAGACTGTTGACTATCAGGACAAGCCGCTGTCGGGCATACGCAAGACCATCGCCAAAACCATGTCGGCGTCGCTTGCGGCCGCCGCGCAGCTCACGCACACGGCTTCCTTTGACGCGACGCGCGTGTTGGAATACCGCGGGCTGCTTAAAAACCATCCCGAGCTGAACGGCGTGACGCTGACCGACATGGTGCTGTACGCCGTGACCCGGACGCTTCCGGCCTTCCCGGCGCTGAACGCCTGGCTTATGGGCGATACCATGCGCGTTTTCAGCGAGGTGAACTTAGCCTGCGCGGTGGACACCGAAAGAGGGCTGATGGTTCCGGTCATATTTGGGGCGTCCAAAAAGACGCTGCTGGAAATCTCAAGGGAGCTAAAGACCTTGGCGGAGGGCTGCCGCGGCGGCGGCATCGACCCGAAGCTGCTGACGGGCGGGAGCTTCACGGTATCCAATTTGGGGCAGTTCGGCATAGAGAGCTTTACCCCCATACTGAACCCGCCGCAGACGGGCATTTTAGGCGTAAACACCATCACCGCGCGCGTGCGCGAGGCGGACGGGGAAATCAAGACCTACCCCTGCATGTCCCTGTCGCTGACGTATGACCACAGGGCCTTGGACGGCGCGCCGGCGTCCAAGTTTTTACAAACGCTTTGCAAAAATCTTGAGAGCTTTACGGCGCTGCTGGCCGGATGAAAGCCGCGGAAAGACGGTGACATTATGTATGACCTGATTATAATCGGCGGCGGGCCCGCCGGATACCACGCCGCCGGTCTCGCGGCGCGCGGGGGACTGAAAACGTTGCTGTTTGAAAAGCGCGGCTTGGGCGGCGTCTGCCTGAACGAAGGCTGTATACCCTCAAAAGCGCTGCTGTATTCGGCCAAAATTTTCGACTACGCGAACGGCGGCGGCAAAAAATACGGCGTGACGTGTGAAAACCCGGTATTTGACTACGCCGCCGCCGTAAGGCGCAAGGACGGCGTGGTCGGGCGGCTGATATCGGGCATCGAGGCGTCGCTGAAAAGCGCGGGCGTTGAGATCGCGCGCGAGCGCGCCGTGATTGCCGGAAAAACCGGCGGCGGCTTTACGGTGGAGGCGGCCGGGACGGCCTATCAGGCCCGAAACCTGCTGATTTGCACCGGCTCCGAGCCTGTTTTGCCGCCCATTAAGGGCATTGAGTCGGCCATGACCAACCGGGAGTGCCTCGAGCTGACCGAAGTTCCCATGACGCTGGCCGTCGTCGGCGGCGGCGTGATCGGCCTTGAGATGGCCGGCCTGTTCAATTCGGCGGGCAGCGTCGTGACCGTATATGAGGCGGCGGACAAGATAGCCGGCCCGTTTGACCGCGAGATATCCGGTATGCTGCAAAAGATATACGAGAAAAAGGGCGTGGTGTTCAAGTTAAACGCCGCGGTAAAAGACATAGCCGAGCTTGGCGCGGAAAAAACTCTGGTGTCCGTCGGGCGCCGGGCCGTGACGTCGGGTATCGGGCTTGAGAGCGTCGGGGTTCCGACCGGGCGCGGCGCGGTGCTGACCGACGAGTTTATGAAAACGGGCGTCCCCGGCGTATACGCGGCGGGAGACGTCAACGGCAAGTCCATGCTGGCGCACACGGCTTACCGCGAGGCCGAGGTGGCCGTCAACAATATGCTCGGGCGCAGGGACATAATGGAATATGGCGCAATACCGTCGGTGATATACACAAGCCCCGAGGCCGCCGGCATCGGTGAAACGGCCGAGTCCGCGCGGGAAAAGGGCATATCCGCGCGGGAAACCAAGCTGCCCATGCAATACTCAGGCCGCTTTATGGCCGAAAACGAGGGCGAAGGCGGGCTGTGCAAGCTGGTATGGGCGGGAGAAAGGCTGATAGGGGCGCACATGCTGGGCAGCCCCTGCTCGGAGATAATCTCCACGCTGTCGGCCGTGATGTTCCGCGAGATGGGCATTGAGCAGATAAAGAAAATTATTTTCCCGCATCCGACAGTGGCGGAAATCATAAAGGAGGCGATATTCCATGCCTAAAAGCCAGTTTATCGACCCCGCGGCGGTACGCGCCAGGGGCGAGCTGAAATTTGAAAGCATCCCGCTCAACACATACCAGAAAACCTTCGAGGAGTCGGCCAAGTCGTATACAAAGGACGACCTGACGGGTATTTTCCACGATATGCAGGTCATCCGTGAGTTTGAGGGTATGCTTTACTCGGTGCGCACCACCAAGCAGTATAACGGCGTGGAATACGTTTACACCGGCCCGGCGCATTTATACAGCGGTCAGGAGGCCGCCGCCGTCGGCATGGCCTATACGCTGAAGGCGGACGACGTGATATTCGGCTCACACCGCAGCCACGGCGAGGTCTTGGCCAAAGGGTACGCCGCCATAAAGAATATAGATGAGCACGGGCTGTATGATATAATGAAAGCGTTTCAAAACGGCGCGGCGCTGGCTGCCGTCGAAAAGCTCAACAAGTCCGGCGACGTTAAGAATTTAGCCTCCGATTTCCTGCTGTACGGCTTTATGGCCGAGCTGTTCGGGCGTGTCCATGGCTTCACGCGCGGGCTGGGCAACTCGATGCACGTCTTTTTCACGCCCTTCGGCATTTATCCGAACAACGCCATTGTCGGCGGCTCGGCCGGCATAGCGGCCGGCGGCGCGCTGTATAAGCGCGTGAACAACAAGCCGGGCATGGTCGTCTGCAACATAGGCGACGCGTCGCTGGGCTGCGGGCCGGTCTGGGAGGCGCTCAACTTCGCCGCGCAGGATCAGTTCACCCAGCTTTGGGATGAAAGCCGCCGCGGCGGCCTGCCCATAATCTTCAATTTCTTGAATAACCAATACGGCATGGGGGGCCAGACCTGCGGCGAGACCATGGCTTATGGGATACTGGCGCGCGTGGGCGCGGGCATCAGCCCGACGCAGCTGCACGCCGAGCGCGTGGACGGATACAACCCGTTTGCCGTAATCGACGCGTTTGAGCGCAAGCGCGGGATTATCGACGAGCGGCGCGGCCCCGTGCTGTTAGACACGGTGACTTACCGCTTTGTCGGGCACTCGGCCACCGACGCGTCCACCTACCGCACTAAGGAGGAAATCGAGGCCTGGCAAAGCGTCGATGCCATAAAGACCTTCAAGGAGGGTCTGATCGGCGCCGGGATAGCCTCGCGGGACGAGCTGACCGCCATTGAGGACGGCATCAGGGACAGAATCACGGAGATAATGAAAATTTCCATCGACGAAAGCGTATCCCCGCGCATGAACCTGTTAAAGGAGCCGGACAGCATCCGGCAGTATATGTTCTCGAACCGCCGGATTGAGCGCATGGAGGAGCGGGCGGCGGAGGTCTCCGCGCCCAAGGAGAGCAACAGCCGGCTGCAAAAGCTGAAAACCAAGTCCCGCTCGGCCTTCGGCCCGGACGGCAAGCCCGTTTCCAAGCTCAAGCAGTTCAACATCCGCGACGCGCTGTTCGAGGCCATCCTCGACAAATTTTACGACGACCCGACGCTGATAGCGTTCGGCGAGGACAACCGCGACTGGGGCGGCGCGTTCGGCGTTTACGGGGGCATGACCGAATCCATCCCTTATCACCGCTTCTTCAACACCCCCATATCGGAGGGCACGATCGTAGCCGCCGCGGTGGGGTACGCGCTGTGCGGCGGGCGGGCCGTACCGGAGCTGATGTATTCCGATTTTCTGGGGCGCGCGGGCGACGAGGTGTTCAACCAGCTCTCAAAGTGGCAGGCCATGAGCGCCGGGGCTTTGACCATGCCCGTGGTGCTGCGCATATCGGTAGGCTCCAAATACGGCGCGCAGCACGCTCAGGACTGGACTTCGCTGACCGCCCACATCCCCGGCCTGAAGGTGGTCTATCCGGCCACGCCTTATGACGCCAAGGGCCTGATGAACGCCGCGCTGAACGGCTCCGACCCCGTGGTGTTCTTCGAGGCGCAAAAGCTGTATGACACCGGAGAGCTGTTCCATGAGGGCGGCGTGCCGGAGGAGTATTACGAGGTGCCCATCGGGGAGCCGGACATCAAGCGCGCCGGCGGCGACATAACCATACTGACGGTCGGCGCGTCGCTTTACGCCGGCTTGGACGCCGCGGACATGCTTGATAAACACGGCCTGAGCGCGGAGGTTATCGACGCGCGCAGCTTAGTTCCGTTCAACTATGAAAAGGTGGTCGAGTCCGTCAAAAAGACGGGCAGGATCGTGCTGGTCGGCGACTCGTGCGAAAGGGGCGCCCACGCGAGCGATCTGGCAAAAAATATCACCGAGCTGTGCTTCGACTTTTTGGACGGGCCGCCCGTTGTGGTGGCCGCGCCCAACGTTATCTGCCCCTGCCCGGAGCTGGAGGAATACTATTACCCGCAGGCCGGCTGGATACTGGACGCCATACACGAAAAGATTCTGCCGCTGCCCGGGCACACGGCCGTTATGAACTATACGAGCGTAGAGAAGATGCGCCGGGAGAGCCTGGGAATATGAAGCGCCGCGGCTTTGCGAAAGGCCGCTCAAGGAAAGGGTGAGTGCTGAAAATGAAAACAAAGGCCGTACGCCTGTATGGCAAGAATGATCTGCGGCTCGAGGAATTTGAACTGCCGCCCATAAGCGGCGATGAGATACTGGCCAAAGTCGTTTCCGACAGCGTTTGCATGTCGTCCTATAAGGCCGCGAAGCAAGGGGCGGAGCATAAGCGCGTCCCGGACGGCATTGACCGGAACCCGGTCATTATCGGGCATGAGTTTTGCGGCGAGCTGGTTGAGGTGGGAGCAAAATGGCGCGGCCGGTTTAAGCCCGGCGACAAATTCTCTATCCAGCCCGCCATAAACGCTCCCGAAAACGTCTACGCCGCGCCGGGGTACAGCTTCCCGTTTATTGGCGGCGACGCCACGTATATCATAATCCCGGCCGTGGTCATGGAACACGACTGCCTGCTGCCTTATGGCGGCGAGGCGTTTTATCACGGCTCGCTGGCGGAGCCTATGAGCTGCATTATCGGCGGGTTTCATGTGAACTATCACACTCAGGCGGGCTGCTATACGCATCAGATGGGCATCGTGAAGGGCGGCAAAATGGCGCTTCTGGCCGGCGTCGGCCCTATGGGGCTGGGGGCTATCGACTACGCCCTGCACTGTGAGCGCCGCCCGTCGCTGCTGGTGGTCACAGACATAGACGAGGCCCGGCTGTCACGCGCCGCCGCGCTGTATACGCCCGAACACGCGAAGCAACGCGGCGTGGAGCTGGTTTACCGCAAAGCGCCCGGCACGGAGAGCCTGATGGAGCTGTCGGGCGGCGCGGGGTATGACGACGTTTTTGTCTACGCGCCGGTCGCGCCGATAGTCGAGCAGGCGGGCGCGATACTTGCCTATGACGGATGCCTGAATTTTTTCGCAGGCCCGACCGACCCTGAGTTTTCCGCCCGCTTTAATTTCTACGACGCGCATTATAACGCCGCCCATATCGCCGGCAACAGCGGCGGCAACACCGACGACATGCGCGAGGCGCTGGAGATGATGGCCGAGGGTAAAATCGACCCGGCGGCCATGGTGACTCACGTCGGCGGGTTAGACGCTGTGATACACACCACATTGAATCTGCCCGAAATCCCCGGCGGCAAGAAGCTTATTTACAATCAAATATCGATGCCGCTGACCGCCATAGCCGATTTTCCGAAGCTTGAGGATCCGCTGTTTGCGGAGCTTTCACGGCTCACGGAGAGAAGCGGCGGGCTTTGGAGCTTGGAATGTGAGCGATATTTACTGCAAAACGGGAGGCCGTTATGAGACTGAAGGATAAGGTGGCGGTCGTCACCGGCGGCGCGCAGGGCTTCGGCGCCGGAATCGCGGAATGTATAGCCGCCGAAGGGGCGGTCGTGGAGATCGCCGACCTCAAGGGCGGGATACTCACCGACGTAACGAGAGAGGCGGACGTAAAGGCGCTGGTGGATACTGTGATAGAGCGGCACGGGCGGCTGGATCTGTTTGTCTCAAACGCGGGCATTTTGAAGGCCGGCGGCTTGGACGAGATGACGCTCGCCGACTTTGAGCTTGTCACGAAGGTCAATTACACCGCCTTTTTCCTGTGCGCGAAATACGCTTCCGCCGCCATGAAACGCCAAAAGGAGGCGCACCCTGAGCGCAGGTTCGATATTATCGAGATAAACTCAAAATCCGGCTTAGAGGGCTCCGGGAAAAACTTCGCCTACGCGGGCAGCAAATTCGGGGGTATCGGCCTTGTGCAGTCATTTGCCAAGGAGTTAGTGGGATATGACATAAAGGTCAACGCCATATGTCCGGGTAATTTTTTTGAGGGGCCGCTGTGGTCAAACCCGGAAAACGGGCTTTTTATACAGTATCTGAACGCCGGGAAAGTACCCGGAGCCAAGACGGTCGCGGATGTGAGGAAATTTTATGAGTCCAAGGTGCCTATGGGACGCGGCTGCACGCCTGTGGACGTGGCCCGCGCGATACTGTACTGCGTCGAGCAGGAATACGAAACCGGGCAAGCCATACCTGTTACCGGCGGGCAGAATATGTTAAGATAGAAGCCCGGGCTTGGGAGCCTTATAATATTTCACGGCGCCCGCGAACCGCGCGAGGCGCGACGGGAGCTTATGCTTATGAGCAGAGACGTCAATAACCACATACACACCACATATTCATTTTCGCCCTACACTCCCGCGCAGGCCGTCCGCAAGGCCAAGGAGTCCGGGCTGGCCGCCGCCGGGATTGTAGACCATGACTCAATCTCCGGCGCGCCGGAGTTTATAGCCGAGGGGGAGCGGCTCGGGCTGCCCGTCACAGTCGGCTTTGAAATGCGC
>WRLW01000069.1 GCA_009777435.1 Oscillospiraceae bacterium
AAGGCTCCTCAAGATGGAAGCTTAAGACCCCGGAGGAAATTCTCTCCGACATCAACCAGATCCAAAACGACACCTGGGCGGCGTCCGAGTACGACCTTACGGGCATGGCGAACCACTTCCTCATCCCGCCGGAGGACTACGCCTATATCGTGCAAACGCCTCTCGCGGTCGCCGCGACCATCGGCGGGGTCTCCATCTTGGAGTATCTGCTGAAGAATAATATCGGCAAGAATCAAGGCCGCGACCTGTTCATCGCCCCATGCCGTCAGTGCATAGGAGCGGGAGAGGACGGCGCCGACCGTCTGGTCGCGTACGCCAACAACGAGGATCGTGTGCGTTTCCACATCAGCGTACCGCTGGAGCGCGCCATGACTCAGCCGGTCGTGCAGCAGCTCGCCTACCTCACCGCCTATGTCACACAGTTTGGCGAGGTTGAGTGGGTGTATCTGCAGCACGCCAAATACTACGACGGGATTTAAGGGGGGGGGGAACCACCATGCTAAGGATTTATACCAAAAGGGCGTTCGAGTTCAGCAACCCAAAGACCGGCGAGAAGATTCAGACCGCCTTCATGGGCTTTACTACCGTTCCTGAATGGATACGTGAGACTCCTATGTTTAAGGCCGGTCTTAAAACCGGCAGCGTCCAGGTCATCCAGTCGGCGGCTGAGCAGAAAACCCTCGAAAACGGTGCCGAGGATACCGAGCTTACCGCGCTCCGTGCCCGCGCCATTGAGCTGAAAGTTCCGCGCGCGGCCCTGCTCGGCAAAGAAAAGCTGAGAGCCGCCGTCACGGAAGCGGAAGCGAAGCTGCCCGACCTTCTGGCCGGTATGGACGCCGCCGCGCTCCGGCAGTATGCCGCGAGCAATGGCATTGACGTCGCCGGCGTAGCTGAGGACGCCGGCGCGGACGACCTCCGCGCCGTTATCCGGGGCGCGTCAAAGTGATCGGCTCATCTCAGGCGCGCAGCATTGTCGCGGGAGCGTCGAATATAAGGGGCGGGGATAACCCGCCCTTTACCGTTGCGGACTTTCAGGCGATTTATCCCCAGTTTTGGGAGGCTGCGACCGAGCCAGGCGACCCTGACGCCGATCCGCCCGTTAAGCCTTCCACCGTCTATACCCCTTACGTTCCCGAGGATGTCATTGATATGTATGTGCAGATGGCCGACGCCTGTGTGAAAATCAGGCGGTTCCATGCCGCGTGGAAGATGTGTATGGGGCTGTTTATCGCCCATTTCCTCACGCTGTATATGCAGACAATGGCTGAGAACGCCACCCAGCAGGCCGTCGCGGCCGCCGGACGGACAAAGGGCCTCATGGCATCAAAGAGCGTTGACGGTGTTTCGGCGTCGTACGACTTCTCGGCCGTCATGCAAGATCTCGACGGCTGGGCGGCTTGGAAGCTGACTGCCTATGGCGTACAGTACGCGACGCTGGCAAAGGCTTACGGCATGGGCGGTATGCGTGTGTCGTGAAAGGAGAAGTCCCTCGTGGCTGATATGTTCGGCTTTCTTGCCGGCGTCGCGGAGCTGGATCACGACCTGAAGGCAATACAGGAGGCCATCGCGGAAGCAGTGAGCAACGAGATACTGGTCGGAATCCCCGACGACGCAAACGAGAGACCGGAGAACAGCTCTGCGGCAGTTACTAACGCGGAACTGCTTTATATTCACACAAACGGCTCTGAAATAAACAAAATCCCGAAACGCCCCGTCATAGAACCCGCGCTTGAACACAGCAAGGAACAGGTGTCGTCGCTTTTACAAAGCGTTGCCGACGCCGCCCTATCAGGCGATATACAAAGAGTGCGGGACGCGCAGGAGAGGGCCGGCAAGCAAGGTCGAAATATCGCTCGAGCATGGTTTAGAGACCCGGCGAATGAATGGGCGCCCAATGCGGACATTACAGTCAAGGGCGGCTGGATGAAAAACAAAAAGACCGGTAAGAAATTTAAGGCAAAGGGCAAAAGGAGCAGCCGGCCGCTGATAGATACGGGCGAACTCAGAAGAAGCATCACATATAGGGTCAAGCGGAAATAGCGCGTACCCACGTCAGCCAAATCCGTCACGGGTGACAAGAAAAGGGGTGATTTTGATGATCGACGTGAGCGACCTTATGGACGACCCCGACTTCTCTTGCGATTATACTGTTATACGAACCACGGGGAAGTGGGTCAAGGGCCGCTTTGTCCTCTCGCCCGTACCCCAGAGGCTAAAATACTACGGCCCTGTGCAGCCCGCGACCGTCAAGGAGATTGAGCAGCTTTCCACCGGCGACCAGCCTATTGCCGTTATGAAGTTCATGTGCAAAATGCCGCGCCGGCTGTTCCTCACCCGGGACTTGTCCCAAGCAGAAACGGGGGATGACGGAGCGATTTCAGACATGATACTGTTCCGGGGCAATAGCTACTCAATTATTCAGGTCATGCCGTGGAATCACTTCAAATGGATGCGAGCCTTCGCCGTGCTTAAGGGAGGGGTAATGTGTCCACCATCCGGCTGACGTTTGAGCAGATAGAAAATCTGTTCAGGGACGTCGTATGTAAAATTCTCGACATATCCGATACGGGCAATGCCGCCGTACGCTTCCCCTACGGCTCGTCTGCCGCGGTCGGGAATGCGCCGGGCTTCACACGCGATATGGACGTGTGCTTTGTTTACGTTATCCCGGCTGACGACGGGTATGGACAGCAGTATCACATTTCATATACCCCGGATCCCGGCAGCGATCTCCTGACCCGCGTGGACGAGCATACGGATATTTACGACGTACAATTTACCTTTCACGGCCCGAATTCGTTTGAGAGGTCGCGAAGTATGAAGGACGGTCTCTATCGGAACGACGTCAGGTTGCTCCTCAAACAGAGCGGCTTCTTTCTTAAAGCCGGAATCCCGCCGATCATCCAGATGCGCGAAGTTAGGGAAGGCGAGTGGTGGCGGCGTTATGACGTTAGGCCGACATTCTATTCATACGTGCGGATCGAAACCCCCGGCTTCATGGAGCCGATTGAAAAGGCTTCCATTGCCGCGCGCCAGTAGCTCCCGGAGTACGGGAAAAAAGGAAGGAGCTTATTCATGCCTGTTTTACCTGTAAGTGACATTGTAAATGTCATTGTTAACCTGTCGCCGCGCTCCGCGATCAGAAGTGGTTTTAATATCGCTTTGTTCATAGGGGACAGCGGCGTTATTTCCCCCGCCGACCGGGTGAAGGTGTATACGGATACCGACGCTATGCTCACGGCCGGCTTCGACGACTCCATGCCCGAGTATCAGGCCGCTCTCCTGTACTTCGCGGCGAATACGAACCCCGGAAGATTTGCCGTCGGGCGGTGGGATTCCGCGAACGAAACCCTCGCTAACGCGGTCACGGCTTGCCGTCAGGCAAATTGGGATTGGTACGTCCTGTGCCTCCCGCTTCCAACCATGACCGAGCCCGGCGACCTGTCGGCGGTTCCCGCCGTACCGCCCGCTTACAATTTTACCGTTGACGACATCCAGGCCGCCGCCAAGTACGTAGAGGGCTGCAGTCCCGACTCGGCGCTGTTCTACGCGACGGCCGACATCGGCCTGCTGGAGGCGATGAAAGGGCTGAACTACAACAAGTCCCTCGGGATATATACGGAGATCAGCCCAAACATATCCGCAGCGCTTGCCGGCTGGGCTATGGGCGCAAATACCGGCCTCACCGGCAGTGCGTACGCTCTCGCATACAAGACGCTCGCGGGCGTGTCCGTGGACAAACTGGACAGCGGCACCATCGACGCCGTAAAGAAAGCCAACGGTAACTACTATGTAAACCGGGGCAAGCAGTACGACGGCTTCGAGACGGGTGTCATGGCAAGCGGGGTCTGGTTCGACGAGATAATCAATCTTGCCATGCTCTCAAACGATGTCCAGCTTGGCGTCATGGATCTGCTTAATTCCGCCCGGAAGGTGCCTCAGACCGAGGGCGGCGTTCTTATGATCATCGCCAACGTTACCCCGGCCTTTGAGCGCATGAGGCGGATCGGTTTTATCGCTCCGGGCATATGGAAGGCCCCGCCCGTCATGGGGCTGGCCACCGGCGACGCCATACCTAACGGGTATCTGTTCCAGTGGGAGCCGGTGGACGACCAGCCGCAGTCCGACCGGGACGCGCGGCTTGCGCCGCCCATATACGCCGCAATAAAGCTCGCGGGCGCCATTCAATACGTCGTTTTCCAAATCGACGTAAACCGCTAAGAAAGGTAGGAGCCGTAACAATGAACAGCACATATTCGTTTGAAGATATGGCCGTCGTCATCGCCCATCCGGGCATCGGTCAACTCTCACTGCAGGGCGAGGGCTTGGGCAGTATAACATTCGCTATGGCAAACGACATGAGCCAGCACGACCTTGCCGCGGACGGCTCGGTGATGACCTCAAAAATCAGCGCGCCGAACGGCACCATCACTATTCAGGTGCAGCAGACGTCGGATGCGGCAAAGTGGCTGCGCAGATATATCAACTATGTCAAAACGGCGGCGGCTTCTGAGTTCGCGCAGGCGACCGTTGTAGGTTCGTCAAAGGTTATGGGCGTTACCCACACCTGTACCGGCGTCTCCCCGCAAAAACGCCCGGACGCTTCCTACCAGCAGGCGGGGCAGCAGCTTTCCGTCACGCTTTTGGCGGCACAAATGGAGGAAGTCGCGTAATGGAAGGCACTGTTAGAATAACCTCAAAGACTGTTGAGGTCGAGGGACGCACATTCCAAATCCGTAAGTACAGCGCGATAACCGGCCTGAAGATCGCTAAAATGCTGATCGCTAAAATCTTGCCGGTGTTTCAGAGCGCGTTTCCCATTATTTCCAAAGTAATGTCGGAAGATTCGCTCAATGACGAAAACGTTCCGACGGAGTTTTTTGGGGAAATTTCAAAAGCTCTTGACCTTGTTTCGCCGGACGACCTTGCTTGTATCGTACGAGATTCTCTTACGAACTGTTACGAGGTTTTGCCGGCCGGAGCGGCGCAAGTGATGAACGCGAACGGAACATACGGCGTCCAAAACGTTGAGCATGATGTGATCATTGCTCTCCGGCTGGTCTGCGAAACCGTACTGCTGGGATGTGGCGATTTTTTCGACGTAAGGCGCTTGACTTCAGTTATGAGTCCGCTGTTTTCTTCGTTGCCGCAGAGCCTGCAAATTACGACCCCTACCTCTTCGCTCCGGTAGCCACAAAGCACTGGCGGCAGTCTGAACTGTGGGACGGTACATATACGCTTGACGATTTGGCCGACTATCACGAAATGCAGCTTATATCAATGGAAAACGAAAAAAGGGCGCAGGCTGCCGCCGACGCTCAGCGTGAAATGAGGTGAAACCTTGACAAACGGCGTATTGAAATCGTATTTGGTTGCTCTTGGTTTACAAGACAATATGACCGCTAATCTGAACCGATCCTTAAATCGGGCAAACCGTAACGCGTCCAAGTTCGCGGGGGCCTTCGGCAAGCAATTCCTGTTCGCCGGTACAGCCGTCGCCACCATGACGGCGGGCGCAGGCTTGGCGTTGGGCAAATTCATCAATAAGCTGATGACCGCCGACAATGAATTAAGTAAATTCGCGGAAGATATGGGAATGACCCGTGTCGAAGCGTTCAAGACCAAGTCGGCGCTCGACGTCATGGGCAAGACGATGGACGAGATTACCGCCGACCCCCGGTTGTTGAAGCAATTTGAGGATTTGCGAGCGAACGCTGAAAACATCCGAATCCCGGATATGACCGAAGGGCTTGAAAGGGTGCGTGACGTCAGCTCCGAGTTTCTGAAACTCAAGCAAACCGCTATGGCCGGCTTACAGTGGGTGGGGCATTACCTGCTCAAATATATTGATAAACCGCTTCAAGACGTGAAAAAGACGCTTGGCGGCATCAATGACGCGCTTGGAAAGAATCTTCCGGTATGGGCCGAAAAAATCGGCAAGGCCCTGTCGTGGATCGTCAGGCTTGGAGCCACCCTTATTCGAGGCGCGGGGCTTGTGCTGAACGCCATTAAGCGGATTTTCGACATGATACCCGGCAACGTTAAAATGGTCATGGGTATACTTGTCGGATTGGCGGCTTTTATACGCGCCGGGCCGATTGGTAGGCTGATGATGGTTTTCTCACTGCTCATGCTGCTTGTCGACGACTTTTTTACCTATCTCGACGGCGGCGAGTCGCTGCTCGGCGGTTTCTGGAAGAAGCTCATTGATATTTGGACGGAGCTGAACAAGCAGGGCGGCGTGATTGAAAAACTGAAAAATGGCTTTGAGGCTGCGATGCAAACCATCGGCCGAGGGATCACTTTTGTCATAGAATGGGTGCGAAGGCTATGGGGCAAACTGCTCGAAAACAACGCCGTCGATAACTTCAAAAAGGCTTTTCAAAAGGTTGGCGGCGCGGTGGAGAAGGTGTTTCAGGCCGTAAGGGATATCTTCAGGGCGTTGTTCGGAAATATCCGGGAAGCGGCCGACGGCGCATCGTCATTTTTCGCGTGGCTGATCGGCGTGGCGCTGCCGGGTGTGATCGGGCTGCTCGCGGATGTAATCGGCGTAATCGCTAAAGTTGTCGGCTGGGTCGCGAAGCTTGACGGGATAAGAGAGGTTATTATTGGCATAGTCGCAGCTATCGGCATTTATAAGGCCGCGATCATTGCAATTATCGCTGTTAAGAAAGCGTGGGCCGCTATACAGGGTATACTCAACGCCGTCACGGCCGCCAATCCGATAATGCTGATCGTTGCCGCCATAGGCGCTCTAATTGCCGTTGGATACCTGCTTGTCAAGAACTGGGATAAGGTCAAAGAGTTCTTTGTTGGCCTGTGGGACAAAATCAAAGGCATATTTTCAGGTATCGGCAACTGGTTCAAGGAAAAATTTGAGGCGGCTAAGGAGGCCGTTGTCGGCGCGTTCCGGGGCGCTATTGATTGGATAAAGGATAACTGGAAAGCCATCGTCGCATTCATACTCAACCCGTTCGCCGGAGTGTTCAAATATCTGTATGACAATTTCGAGGGGTTCAGAAACTTCGTGGACGGCGTGGTTGCTTCCATCGCGGGGTTCTTCAAGGGCCTGTGGGGAAATATCGTCGCGGTATTCTCCTCGATTGGGGACTGGTTCCGGGATACCTTTGGAGCGGCGGCGACGGGTATCACCGGAGCGTTTGACAGTATCCTCGGCTTCTTTGCGCGTATAGCGGATGGGATTAAAGCAATATTCCAGCCCATCATCGACTGGTTTAAGGATAAGTTCGGCTGGATTGCCGACGTTGCAGGAGGCGTCGTCGATAAAGTCAAAGGCTTCTTTGGCGGCAAGAGCAAGGCGCAGACCGGCCACTCCGAGGGCGTTATCTCCACCGGCGAACATGACGCGACCATCTCCGAAGGCGGCAAAGCGGAAGCAATCATACCGCTCTCCAAGCCGCGAAGAGCTAAGAACCTGCTCAGGCAGGCCGCCGGTTTCATCGGTATGTCCGGGGACAGCTTTGGAGACGGCCGGAATACCGCGCAAATACTGGAAAGGATGACGGCGTTCATTGATTCGGCATCGTCGTCCATGCGGCAAATGAACCAGTTAGCGACCGCCGGCGCTGTGGCCGGCGCGATGAACAATACCAGCACAGTCAACGATAACAGGGAATTCGATATGCGCTCTACATTCAACGTATACGATAGCTCCGGCAAT
>WRLW01000070.1 GCA_009777435.1 Oscillospiraceae bacterium
CATGCTCATATCCATTATAGCGTCAAGCACCGACAGCAGGCCGGTCAGGAACAGGTTCTCGACATGCACCGCCATCTGAAACGACGGGGCTATGTTTTCGCAGAATTTGGCGCGCAGCAGCGAGATACGCGTCAGCTCCCCCGGCTTGTCGCGGCTCAGCATGTTGGTGACCGCCGTCCTTATCCAGCGCCGTATGTCATTCTGGCCGAGCATGGCGGCCGCGTGGCGGAGGCTGGTTATCTTGCTCATGCGCGCCGCAGACGAGTTGACCAAGCGCAAAAACTGAAGCGTCAGCGCGGTATCGCGCAGTATTATCTTCGAGAACTCATTGAAGTCGAAGTCCGCGCGGTTCACATACTCAAGCAACTGGATGTAATTGAACTGCAACGGCGACACATGCTCGTTTCTGAGATGGGCCGGGTATTTGTAAAACTGGCCCTCCATCAGCTCGACGCCGAAAAACAGCGCCCTGTCAAACTCATTTATTGACTCGATATTTATCGCGATCACGGTTGTGGAAAGCTCGCGCGACCTGACATAACGTATTATCGGCATCAGTATATCGCTTTTATGGTCGCAGAACACATAATCCGTATAGGGCATAAAAGCCTCAAGCTCCATAATATTATAGACATTATAAAACGCGAGCTTAAAGCCCTGCTCCTTGAAATGCCTGATACGGCGCAGGTTTGAGTCCGAAAGGCCGTTTGACTTGTCCAGTGTCAGCGCGATCATAGCGCGGTCAACCTTGCACTCGTATTCCAGCGCGACGGCGAGCTGGACGTCCGTCACCGGCACAAAAACCATCTTGTTGTATGTCAGAGCCTCAAGCCCGACCTTGTTTATGAAGTCGAAAAACGGCAGCGCGGTCACGCCGGAGAATACCTTGCCTTCTTCCAGCAGCGCGTTGCCTATCCTGTAAGAGAAGCGATAACCGATGACTTCCCTCGATTTGCTGAATATCGGTATCGGGACAAGCATGATCTCATTCAACACAGCGCATACCTCCTCGTATCGGCCCGGTTACAGCGCGGCCTTGTATATCGCCAGCACATCATCCCGTCCCAGCTTGCGCAGACCGCCTATAGTTCCCGCGCCCCCGTCCGGCGCCTGCGTGCATTTACGCGCCATCTCGTCCAAAACGCCGCCGTCCAGACCCAGCTCCGTGATGGACGAGGGCAGACCCATAGCGCGGTAGAAGCGGCGCAGCTTTTCGATAGCCCGCGTTATATCTCCCACGCCCATAACATTACAGGCAAAACGCGAAAACATGTCCGTATTGGCCGAACGGACGTAATCCATCCACGCGGGCGTTATAACGGCCAAGCCCGCGCCGTGCGCGATGCCGGGATCCACCGCGCTCAGCTCATGCTCCATATCGTGACACGCCCAGTCCTGTTCGCGTCCCACGCCCAGAAAGCCGTTGTGACAAAACGAACCGGCCAGCGACACCTCGGCCCACGCGTCGTAATCCTCGGGATTTTCAAGCAGTCTCGGGCCATTGCCCATGATGGTGCGCAGCGTACTTTCACACAGGCCGTCTATCAGCTCGGTGTGCGTGGTATTGGTAAAATAACGCTCCATGATATGGCTCATCATGTCGCTCACGCCATTCGCGATCTGGCAGGGCGGCAATGTGAAAAACAGCTCGGGGTTAATCACGCTGACGACGGGCCGCAGTTTTTGGCTTGAATAGCCCAGCTTTCGGTCTTGGTGCGAGATAACCGTATCCGGGCTTTGCTCGCTGCCCGCCGCCGGTATGGTCAGCACCGTGGCTATGGGCAGTGCGCCCGATATCGGGCCGCCGTCCGTGAAATATTTCCACACATCGCCGTTTTCGGGCACAGCCCCAATGGCTATGCCTTTAGCGGAATCTATGACGCTGCCGCCGCCCACGGCGAGTATCAGCCCGACGCCATGCTCGCGGCAAAGCCGCGCGCCCTCGTTTACCAAACCGAGCTCGGGGTTGGCGCGCACGCCGCCAAGCTCGATATATTCAATTCCCGCCGCCTCTATCGAGGAGATTATGTCGCCGTATGTGGAGCAACGCTTTATACTGCCGCCGCCGTAGTGCAGCAGCACCCGCCCGGCAAACGGCTTTATCAGCTCGCCTATCCGCTTGTGGCGGCCGCGTCCGAAAACCAATCTCACAGGGTTTTGAAAATCAAAATCAAACATCGCGCTTCAATCCCTCTCTAAAATTATATCCTGTCCGCCTGAAAAAGTCCAGATATTCCCGGCGCTCGGTCAGCGCGAGCCACCGTATCCAACAGTATAGCATAGCCGGAGCAAATTTTCCATATTTTTCGCGAGGCGTCCAAAAATAAAGAAAAGCCGCCGCCGGGCGGCGCATATAGTTAAGCATCGAGCCCTCCGCTTGAAAGAGGTGGCTTTATGTCCGATCCAAACGCGCTTGCCGCTTCGGTCACCGCGCTGGCCATTACCATCGCCGACGGCAGAAGCCCGGACGAGATCGGCTTGCTCGGCGCGATATTCACCCAGCTCGGCGACACACTCACAACCATCTCGGTGCAAAAAAACATAAACGTCTCTAAAAGCGATGGCTCAAAACCGGACGAAGGAGCCTGAATCCGCCGGCCCCTAAAGGCTCACAGCGTCTTTATCCTCCGCTTGTTCCGCGCGGCGCGGCTCAAAAACGAGTTCAAAAACACGCGGTCGTCTCGTGCCAGCGCGCTTTTCACGTCCGTCAGAGCGGATATATACGCGTCGAGAAAGGGCTTTATGTTATCCGCGTTCTCGGTGAGCAGCTCCGTCCACAGCTCGGCGTCGATGTCGGCTATCCGCGTACAGTCGCGGAACGCGCCCGCCGTGTGCGCCATTGTCATATCCGGCGGAAAATCGGCGCACAGCGCCGCCGCCGAAATGTGCATCAGGTCGCTGGTATACGCTATCAGCCTGTCGTGTTCGCCGGCGCGGTTTATCACAACGCGTCCCGCCCCCGCATACAAAGCCGCCTCTCTCAGCAGCTCGGCCGATTCGGGGCGGCACCTCTCCGACGGCGTGAGTATAAACCCCGCGCCGGCGAATATGCGCGGGTCGGCGTTGACAAAGCCGCCAACCTCCTTGCCCGCCATCGGATGCGTCCCCACATAATCGGCGTGCGGCGGCATATGCCGCTCCGCAAACGCGAATATGTCGCGCTTTATACCGCAAATGTCGCTCACCACCGAGCCTTTCTTAAATATGGGAATACACATTCGCATATTCTCGATTATGGTGTGCGGGCTTGAGCAGAACAGCGTAAGCGAAGCGCCGTCCGCCGCTTCGCGCGGCGACGCGGCGGCGCGGTCTATCGCCCCGCGTTCCAGCGCGGCGGCCGCGACGCTCGCGTCAAGGTCGTAGCCGGTTATACGGCAGTCACGGAAGCCGCGCAGCGCGAACGCCAAAGAGCCTCCCATAAGGCCGAGTCCGATAACCGAAATCTGAAAATCACTCATACAGCAATTCCTTTAGTATTTCATCCGTATTGTCAGGCATAACGCCCGTGAAGTGCTTAAACGCCAGCGCGGCCTGCCACACCAGCATGGGCAGTCCGTTCATTACCGCAAAGCCTTTTGTCCGCGCCTCGCGCAGAAGCGAGGTCTGCTTCGGCACGTAAATCATATCATATACCGTCGCGCCGCCCTCAAGCCCGTCTAAAAACGACAAGTCCTCAAAATCGCTCCCAACGCCGTGCATACCCAGCGGCGTGGCGTTTACCAGCAAATCGCGGCCCCGCGCGGCGGCCGGCAGCTCGTCCCATGATATATACTCTATACCGGCAAGCTCAAGCCCGTCCGCGCGCCGCGCGGCGATCGTGACCTTCACGCCGACGCGCGCCAGAGCGAGCGCCACGGACTTAGACGCGCCCCCGGCGCCCAGTATCAGCGCGGACGAAGGCTTGACGCCGCCCAAGCTGAGAACAAAGCCGTCGCCGTCCGTGTTTAAGCCGCGAAGTCTGTCTCCCTCGGCCACAACCGTATTTACAGCCGCGCAGCCGCGCGCGCGCGGGTCTATTTCGTCGAGCAGCGGCAGCACGCGCTCTTTATGCGGCATGGTCAGGTTGAAGCCGCCCATACGCAGCAGGCGCGCGGCGCCGATAAACTCTTCCAGCCTTTCAGGCGCGATATCAAACGCCGCATATGTATACGGCAGCCCGTAACGCTCCGCAAAAGCGCTGTGGATGCGCGGCGACAGGCTGTGCGACACCGGATGTCCTATGATTGCCAGTAATACCGTCATACGTCCCTCTTTATAAAGTAGTCCATCGCCGCGACATACCCGTAGAAGCCCAAGCCGCTTATCTGGCCGATACAGGCCGGCGCGGTCACGGATCTGTTTCGGAATTCCTCGCGCGCCGAAATATTGGATATATGCACCTCAACCGCGTCTATCGGCACGGCTTTTAGGGCGTCGTGAACGGCGTAGCTGTAATGCGTGAGCGCGCCGGGGTTTATTATAAGTCCGTCGTAACGCCCGGCGGCGCCCTGTATGGCGTCGATCAGATCCCCCTCGCCGTTGTACTGCACCACGTCCGCGCCGATATTGTTCTCGCTCGCGTGCGCCGCGATTAGTCCGGTAAGCTCACTGTAGCTCCCGTGCCCGTACACGTCCGGCTCGCGCGTGCCGAGCAGGTTCAAATTAGGGCCGTTGACGACAAGCAGCTTCATCAAACACCTCTCCTTTGTATACGCGGCTGCCGCGCCGCGCCTTAGTTCATTCAATGCCTTTTGCACCGCGTCTTGTATACCCGCGCCGTTGTTCAGCGTAATATCGGCCAGCGACTCATATATGCCTCGGCGGCTCTCGTACAGCTCATAGAGCTTGCCCGGCTCGCTGAGAAGCGGCCTTGTGCCCGGTTCAAGCGTCTTGAGTATTTCCTCCACAGGACGGGTTACATACACGACCGTCGCGCCGCGTCCGATAAGCTCGGCGTTTTTCAGCACAGCGCCGCCGCCCGCGGCAATCACGACGCCGCTCAGGCCCGTCAGCCGCTCAAGGCAGCGCGTTTCGGCCTCGCGGAAATACGGTTCGCCCTTAGCCGCGAATATTTCGGATACGCTCATGCCCTCGGACGCCTCTATTTCACGGTCGGCATCATGCCACGGCATACCCAGAGCGCGCGCCGCTTCCTGGGATATCACGGTTTTGCCGCTTCCGGGAAGCCCGATGAATATAATATTCCCAACGCGCGGCTTATCGCGCTTTTCCCGACAATCCATACCTTCCCCTCTCCCGGCGCCGCCGCGTTTCAGCGCGCGCCGAACCCTTCGAGCGCTTCCCTGACCTTGGCCGTTCCGCGCATAAGGCGCTCAAACATAACGGGCGTTATCGACTGCGCGCCGTCGCACATAGCGGACTCGGGCTGTCCATGCACCTCGATCATCAGGCCGTCACAGCCCGCGGCGACCGCGGCCAGCGCCATAGGCTCCACCAAATCACGGCTGCCGGTGGCGTGGGATGGGTCGATAACGACAGGCAGATGCGATTTAGCCTTTAGAACCGGCACGGCGGACAAGTCCAGCGTGTTGCGCGTGGCCGTCTCAAACGTCCTGATTCCGCGTTCGCACAATATGACCTCATGTGAGCCGCCGGCCATAATATGCTCGGCGGCCATAAGCAGCTCCTCAATGGTTGACGACAGGCCGCGTTTAAGCAAAACGGGCTTTTTCAGCTCCCCCACCTGTCGAAGCAGCGTGAAATTCTGCATGTTGCGCGCGCCTATCTGTATAACGTCCACATCCTCGGCAAACGCGTCGAGATACTCCGGCGACATTATCTCGGTCACGATGGGCAGGCCGGTCTCGCGTCCGGCGATTTTCAGCAGCTCAAGGCCGTCAAGCCCCAGACCCTTAAACGCGTATGGCGACGTGCGCGGCTTAAACGCGCCGCCGCGCAGGAAGGCCGCGCCCGCCGCCCTCACTTCCCGGGCAACGGACACCATCTGTTCCTCGCTCTCCACCGAACACGGGCCGGCCATTACCGCGAAATTCCCGCCGCCGATCTTGCGGCCCGAAACCTCTATAACGCTGTCGGAGGGATGGAATTTTCTGCCCGCCAGCTTATAAGGCTCCTGAACGCGCATGATGCGCTCCACGCACGGATAGCAGATTATCGAGTCGGGCGATATAACCGACGTGTCGCCGGCCATGCCCATCATGCGCGTGGTCTCGCCAACAATGTCCTGTATAATTATCCCCTTTGAGGTCAGCAGCCTGCGAATAGACTCGACTTCTTCCTCCTTCGCGCCCTGTTTCAATACTATTATCATTTTTTCCAGCCTCCTAAAAAGAAATCAAGCAGGCACAGCGCAAGGCCGGCCTCGACCACAGGTACGGCTCTCGGCACGACGCACGGGTCATGCCGCCCTCCGAACGACGCCGTAACGGTTTCCATTTTGCTCAAATCGACGGTGGACTGTTCGGCGCCGACCGTGGGCGTCGGTCTGACCGCCACCCTGAAAACCAGCGGCTGCCCATTTGATATGCCGCCGTTTATGCCGCCGTTATGGTTGCTCATGAAGTGTATAACGCCGTCCTCGGCGCGCATCTGGTCATTGGCCGCCAGCCCCGTCATATCGGCAAGCGCGAATCCGTCGCCGAACTCTATACCCTTGACCGCCGGAATGGAAAACATCATGCCCGATACGGCGCTCTCAATCGAATTGAAAAACGGGTCGCCCCACCCCGCCGGCACACCGAGCGCCGCACATTCTATCACGCCGCCCACAGAGTCGCGGCCGGCCTTCGCTTTGAGTATGGCGTCCTTCATCCTCCGGGCGGCGTCCGCGTCCACCACGGGAAATTCCAGCGCCGACGCCTCTACGACCCGCTCCGGCTCCGCGTCCGCGTCCGAGATTCCGCCGAGCCGGTATATACGCGCGCCAATGCTGACGCCGCGCAGCATCTGTTTTGCGACGGCGCCCGCGAAAACCAGCGGCGCGGTCAGCCGCCCGGACGAGTGCCCGCCGCCGCGATAGTCCGCGTACCCGCCGTACTTGCGGTACACCGGCAGGTCGGCGTGCCCCGGTCTTACGACATAGCGCCCATAATCGCCCGGCCGCGCGTCCCGGTTACGGATAACGGCGCACAGCGGCGTACCTGCGGTCTTGCCCTCAAACAGCCCCGACAGTATCTCCACATCGTCGCTTTCGCCGCGCGCCGTCGCCAGCGGGCTTCCGCCCGGCGCACGGCGCGCCATCTCACGCCGCACGGCGTCCATATCAATCTCAAATCCCGGCGGCAGTCCCGACAGCGTAACGCCTATAGCCGCGCCGTGCGATTCCCCGAAGATGGCGGCTTTCAGACGCGTCCCCCATATGTTGCCCAAAACCGTTCACCCTTTCGTTAATGTACAGACGCTGAAATCCCTCCAAAATCCGGGATACGATTTTGCCACGCAGCCGCTCTGCGTCACCCATACCGGGCCGTCGCTGCGTATGGCGGCCACCGCGCCCATCATGGCTATGCGATGGTCGCCGCGGCTGTCCGCGACGCCGCCGTGCAGCGCGTCCACACCCGTTATGATCAGCTCGTCGCCGCGCGCCTCCGCTTTCGCGCCCAGCGCGTTCAGGGCCGACGCTATGGCCTCAAGCCTGTCGCTTTCCTTATGGCGCAGGCGCGCGGCGTTTACCAGCCTGCTCTCGCCGCCCGCGAAGGCGA
>WRLW01000071.1 GCA_009777435.1 Oscillospiraceae bacterium
CGGGGGGCGGGTCCTTGATTTGGGCGAGGTCAGCCACCAGGGTGGCGGCGTCGACCACGGTGGGCACGCCCAAGGCGATGACGGGTACACCGAGGGTATTTTTGCTGATTTCGAGCCGCGCGTTGCCCACGCCGGAGCCGGGCACGATGCCCGTGTCGGCCACCTGTATGGTGCTGCACAGCCGGGCCAGCCTGCGCGACGCCAGCGCGTCAACGATTATAAGCATGTCCGGCTTTATTTTCTCCAAAACTCCGCGTATAATCTCCGCGGATTCCATGCCTGTGGTGCCTAAAACACCCGGCGCCAGCGCCGACACCCCGCGAAGGTGCCCGAATATATCGGGCAGCTTGCCCACCAGATGGCGCGTTACCATGATATGCTCCATGCACAGCGGCCCCACGGCGTCGGGGGTTATATTGCGGTTGCCCAGCCCGGCCGCCAATACGGTACACTCGTCCGTTATCATCGGGCTGGTCTCGCCGGACGGGCCGGTTCCGTATACCATGGATTTTATCTCGCCCGCCAGCGCGCGCACCGCCGCCGCGAACGCCTGAGGGTGGGAACGGGAATAAAAATCGCCCAGCTCAAGCGTCACATACATGCCTATGGGCTTGTTCATCAGAGACGCGCCATGCTCGTCCAAAATGCGCACGCGCGTAATGTTATACCCCTCAACCACGTCGTCGCGCGCCTCAACGCCCGGCAGCAGCGTGGTTTCCTGGGCGCTCTCCTGCCATATTTCACGCGCCTCAACGGCGAGGTCTGTTCGTTTAATGCCGGCCATAAAACACACTCCCTTGTTATATAGTCTCGCGGCTGAGGCGGCGTTTATTCAAGGAAATCATTTTGCCCTTGCAAAAACGGCGGCTTTTGTATAGAATATATAAAGGGACTCAGGAGAGACGCGCAAATCCGGGGCCGTTTGCCTGCCGCTCTTCGGCATAGAAAAGGAAGTGGTCGGATGAACGACGGCGAAGATAATAAAAGAACCGAGGAGGAGCTTTACCTCGAGGAGCTTTACCGAGACGCTCAGGTCAATATGCCTGTAATAAAGCAAAGCCCCGGCGTAAATCCCGCGCGCGACGTCGCCAAAAACATTCAGGCTTCGCAGCGCGCTCTGGAGGCCATACAGGCCGCGAGCGAAAAATTGGAAAAAGCCGCGAACGAGCCGGAGGAGGAGCCGCCGAAGATAAAGGGCCTTAAGGCCGAGGAGGAGGAAGCGTACCTTGAGCGCCTGTATAAAGAGGCGGGCCTGTCCGAGGGGGACGTGCCTTTGTTCAGGCCGCTGCTCCAAGAGAGCGACTATGAATTCCGAAAGTTCCATATACCCGAAAGCAAGACGTCGCCGCTGAAGGCGGCGTGTTCGACCATGCGGGCCGTTTCGGCGCTGTATTTTGTGTTTGGTATCATGTTTCTGGTAAATATAATGAATTCCGCCCGCATGAACACCCACGGCGTTTACGCGCTTTGGACGTTTGTGATCGGGGCGGCCGTCGGAGCGGCCGGTCTGCCGCTGACCATACGCGAGGGCTCCAAGCTGAAACGCCGCGCGGGGTGGCTTATGGCCGTTTCGGCGCTGTGCGCGGCCGCGGCTGTATTTACGGGTATGAGGATAACGGGATGATTTTTTGGAGGTAAAATATGCTGATCCAATATTTAGGCACGGGCGCGTCGGAGGGTATGCCGGGCGTTTTCTGCCGCTGTGATATATGCGCACACGCGCGCAAGGAGGGCGGCAAAAATATACGGCGGCGGAGCTGTATGGTGATTGACAAGGTTCTGCTCATAGATATGCCTCCCGACATCTATTCGCAGGCGCTGGCCTTTAAGGTGGATCTGGCCGCCATCCAGCATTGCCTTTTCACACACGCGCACTTCGACCACCTGTACCCGGCCGAGCTGCGCAATCTGCTCTCGCCGTACAGCGTGAGTGAGCGCGGCGAGCCGCTTAAACTTTATGGCAGCGAGGAGGTGCGCAAGTCGATGGCCGCGGCTCTGGGCGAGGCCACCGTGACGCGCCTGCGCGGCATGATAGAGTTCACGGCGCTGCGCGAGTTCGAGCAGACGCAGATCGGGCCTTATATCATCACACCGCTCAAGGCGAGGCACTGCCCGGGCGCGCTTATCTATATGATCGAGTCGGACGGCCGCGTTATGCTTTACGGCAACGATACGGGCTTCTTCCCCGAGGAGACGTGGGATTTTTTGGCCGGCAAGGTCATACATCTGCTCAGCCTCGACTGCAACAACCCGCTCAACAGCGACACGCCCAACCATATGACCATAGAGGACTGCATAACCGTCAAGCGCCGGCTGTTCCAGCAGCACAGCTCGAATAATCGCACACGCTATGTCGCCACCCACTTTTCGCACCTCGGCGGGCTGTCGCACGCGCAGCTCGACGAAAAAATGCGCCTGCACGGCATAACGGCCGCCTACGACGGCCTTGAGCTAAGGGTATAAAAAGCTTCAAGGGGACGGGCCGCAAGCCCGTCCCCTTATTTAATTCAAAGCGTCCGCCCGGCGCCGCTACCCGGTTATCAGCGCGCACACCTCTTTGGGCAGCGAGACCACCTCGCCGCCGCCATATGTGATTCTGACGCCGTTAAGCTCAATACGGTCGATTTCCCCGTCCGTCCACACGCCGAGCCAAAAGCTCTCGTAGGGCGTGTCCGCCGCGCCGTTAGGCTCGGTGAATTTATCCTCGGTCAGCGCGAGCTTAGACGTGCCGTTTACGGAGACTGCCGCCGGAACTCCGTCCGCGTCTATCGCCTCCACCACGAACAGGACTTCCTTGATATCCTTGCCGCTCATATTGCGCCAAGCTATAATCATCCCGCGCTCCCCGCCGACGGAGGTTTCGGGTAATCTTATGCCCTCCACACTCATTATCTGGTCACGCGCGGTCTGTTTGAGCGTTTCCAGTATCCGCTCCTGTTCGCGCTCATAGTTTTCGAGCATCTCCTCGGGCGTCGAGCCTATGGCTTCCGTGTCGCCGTTTACCAGCTTTAGATACAGAGACTCCACCTCGTCGATATGGGAGGATCTCGGGTACTTGCGCATAAACTGTCCGACCACCAGAAACATCTTGGTCTCGTCGCGATCCTCATAGGCTTCGCGGATGATCTGGAGATCCCTGTTCTCCGAATGGCGCTCGGCTATGAAATAAGAGCCTATGACGCCGGCTATGGCGACAAGTATGGCCACAATGGACAGAAACGCGCTCTTAGGCATACGCTTTGCCGGGGCCGATTTTATCGCGTTGTAGTTACGCGGCGTTATATAAGTATTCTGTGAAATACCGCATACCGGACACCTTTCGCTGCCGTCCGCTATGCCCTCGCCGCACCGTCTGCAAGTCATAAGCCGCGTCACCTCCGACCATATTTTGATTATATGCCATAGCGCGCGCTTTTGCAAGGGCAAAAACGCCGCGCCGGCCGGGGGATTTTACTTATATAACGCTGTAAAGCAGCTCCGCGTATGTCGGGAACGGCCAGCGTTTCCTTGACGAAAGCGTTT
Source organism: Oscillospiraceae bacterium (assembly GCA_009777435.1). Taxonomy (GTDB): domain Bacteria; phylum Bacillota; class Clostridia; order Oscillospirales; family UBA929; genus WRMG01. The sequence continues at coordinate 3,523 of WRLW01000071.1, forward strand.
CAAGCTCATCGACCACCAGCCGCAGCTCCGCTATGGCGGCGTAAATCCGGTCGCGGTAAAAAACCGCGCGGTCTAAGATATCCCGCTCCTCCTTAGAACTCAAAAGCGCGCTCTCAAGGACGTCCAGCTTTTTCAGCAGGCATGACGACAGCTTCGCGATACTGTCCAACATATGATCCTCTAACGACACGTCATAAGCGCCGCACGTTTTTTTGCGTTCCAGCAGCGAGGCCAAGTCATTTTGATAGTCCACGCAGGCGGGAATAATCTCGCCCTTGACCATATCCACCATTGTGAGGGCTTCTATATGTATGGTCTTGCAGTATCCCTCCATGAGAATTTCGTAGCGCGAACGAAGCTCCGTTTCGGTGAAAACACGGTGTGCCGCGAACAGCTCGACGCTCTTTTGGGAGATAAGCTCGGGAAGCGCGTCCACAGTGGTTTTCATGTTTGACAGGCCGCGTTTTTCCGCCTCGGCTATCCATTCCTCGGAGTAATTGTTGCCGTTGAATATGATTCGCCTGTGCGCCCGGAAGGTCTCCTTTACAAGCAGCGCCAAATCCGCGTTAAGGTCGGCCGACGCCTCCAAGCGGTCTGCAAACCGCCGCAGGGTCTCGGCCACCGCCGTGTTCAGGATTATATTCGGCTCTGCGATAGACAGCGCCGAGCCCAGCATACGGAACTCAAATTTATTGCCCGTAAACGCGAAGGGCGACGTGCGGTTGCGGTCGGTCAGGTCTTTCGGGAAATGCGGAAGCACGGTCGCCCCGATCTCCATCTGGCACTGTTCCTTGCTGTGATAGTCGGCGCCGAACTCATCAAGGATGCCCACCAGCTCGTCGCCGAGGAACATCGACATAATGGCCGGGGGCGCTTCGCTGGCGCCCAGCCTGTGGTCGTTTCCGGCGCTGGCCACAGAAACCCTGAGCAAATCCTGATAATCGTCCACCGCTTTGATGACCGCGACCAACAGCAATAAAAATCTGGCGTTTTCATGCGGCGTTTCGCCCGGCTCGAAAAGATTCGCGCCCGTGTCGGTGTTAATAGACCAGTTATTATGCTTGCCGCTCCCGTTTACGCCGGCAAAGGGCTTTTCGTGCAGCAGGCATGAAAGGCCGTGACGGTTGGCGATGCTTTTCATCAGCTCCATTGTAAGCTGGTTATGGTCTGTGGCGATATTGGCCGTCGTGTAGACCGGGACGAATTCGTGCTGCGCCGGGGCTACCTCATTATGCTTTATCTTGGCATAGACGCCAAGCCTCCATAGCTCCTCCTCAAGCTCCCTCATAAACGCGGATACCCTTGGCTTTATGTTGCCGTAGTAATGGTCGTCAAGCTCCTGACCCTTGGGCGGACGCGCCCCGAACAGCGTTCTGCCCGTATATACCAAGTCGGGGCGCTTGAGGTACATTTCTTTATCAATGAGGAAATACTCCTGCTCCGGGCCGACCATGGGTATAACGCACTTGACGGAGCCGTCCCCGAAAAGCTTCAGGATACGCGCGGCCTGCTTGTCAAGGGCTTCCATCGAGCGGAGCAGCGGCGTTTTTTTATCAAGCGCCTCTCCGCCGTATGAGCAAAAGGCCGTCGGGATATACAGCGTGCCGTCCTTGACAAAGGCGTATGAGGTGGTGTCCCAAACGGTATAGCCCCTCGCCTCAAAGGTGGCGCGCAGGCCGCCGGACGGGAAGCTGGACGCGTCAGGCTCCCCGCGCACAAGCTCCTTGCCTGAGAACTCCATGATGACTTTGCCGTCCCTGAAGGGTGAGATAAAGCTGTTGTGCTTCTCGGCCGTAATGCCGGTCATGGGCTGGAACCAATGCGTGAAATGGGTCGCCCCTTTTTCGACGGCCCAATCCTTCATGGCGTTTGCCGCCGCGTTGGCGACGTCAAGCTCCAAATGCGTCCCCTGCGACATGGTTTTTTTCAGGGCTTTGTAGATCTCCATCGGGAGCCGCTCGCGCATGGCCGCGTCGTTAAAGACCATGCTTCCAAATATATTGGGGATACTGACCATTTCAAAACACCTCGTTTTATTCGCTAAGTATCTTTTCCAGCGTTTTTCTCACCATATCAGGGTTCCCGGCGCCGCCGAGCTTTTTCATTACCTGGCCCACCAAAAAGCCAAAGACCTTATCCTTGCCGGCATGATAGTCCCTAACGGCGTCGGGGTTATCCTCCATAACGGCTTGCGCCGCCCCGGATACTGCGCCGTCGTCGGTGAGCATCAGCAGGCCCTTTTGGATTATATAGGCCTCCGGGTCGGCGTTGTGTGAAAAGACGGCCTCGACGGCCTCTTTGTATGAGCCGCGGTTTATCCTGCCTCCCAGAACGAAGGCTATAAGCGCCGCCAGCTTGCGCGCGTCCACGGACAGGGACTCCGGCGGCGTGTCGGTATTATTCATAAGGCGCATGATCTCGCCCGTTATCAAGCGGGCGGACTCCAGCGGCTCACCGCTTAGCCCGGCGACGGACTCGAACAAATCCGAAACGCTCTTATGGCCCGTGAGAACCGCGGCCTCTGATTCGGAAAGCCCGTAATCGCGCGTGTAGCGCTCCCGTTTTTGATGCGCCAGCTCAGGAACGCTCTCTTTTATACTCGCCAGCCAGGCTTGGCTGATCTCCATCGGCAGCAGATCCGGCTCGGGGAAATAACGGTAGTCCTGCGCGTTTTCCTTTGAGCGCATACCAAAGGATTCGCACTTCTCGTCGTCCCAGCGGCGCGTCTCCTGCAAAACCGCGCCGCCGCTTTCTAAAATTTCAATCTGGCGCGCGGCCTCATGCTCGGCCGCGCGCCCGACGGCCTTGAACGAGTTCAGGTTCTTAATCTCGGTTCGGACGCCAAGCCCGCCTCCCGGACGGCGTACCGACAGATTTACGTCGGCCCGGAGCGAGCCCTCCTGCATCTTGCAGTCGCATACGCCGAGATACAGCAGTATCTCCCGCAGCTTCACGAGATAGGCGACGGCCTCGCCGCCGCTCCGAAAATCCGGCTGTGTGACGATTTCCAGCAGCGGGACGCCGCAGCGGTTAAAATCCATAAAAGTCCCGTCCGCACCGTGGATCAGCTTGCCCGCGTCCTCCTCCATGTGTATCTCCCGGATGCCTATGGTCTTTTTGACGCCGCCGGTCTCAATATCCAAGCGCCCGTCGCGGCAGATGGGCGAATAGAGCTGAGAGACCTGATACGCCTTTGGCAAATCGGGGTAAAAATAATTTTTGCGGTCGAATTTACAGTTTGCCGCCACAGCGCAGTCAAGGGTCAGGCCCAGTCGCGCGGCGTATTCGACGACCGCGCGGTTCATACGCGGCAGCGCGCCGGGCATACCGGCGCATACCGGGCAGACGCGGCTGTTAGGCTCGCCGCCGAACTCGGTGGAGCAGCCGCAGAAGATTTTTGATTTGGTCGATAATTCCGCGTGAACCTCCAGCCCGATAACGGTCTCCCATCTCATAACGGCCCGCCTCCCCTCGGCGTGACGCCCGCCGGCTTTTTGGTATGCCAGTCCGTCCGGCTCTGGTATACCCGGCCGGCGTTTACCAGCTTCCGCTCGGAGAACGCCTTGCCGATTAGCTGGAACCCGACCGGCAGGCCGCGCCCGTCGAAGCCGCACGGGAGCGCGGCGGCGGGCAGCCCCGCCAGATTGACCGAAACGGTATAGATATCGCCCATATACATTTTCATGGGGTCGCCCGCATTTTGGCCGAGCTTATAGGCCGCCGTGGGCGCGACGGGCGATAGTATCATGTCAAACCGCTCGAACAGGCCGTCATAGGCGTTTTTAATCAGCGCGCGGGTTTGCAGGGCCTTTTTGTAGTAAGCGTCGTAATACCCCGACGACAGCACAAACGAGCCGAGCATTATCCTTCTCTTTACCTCCAGCCCGAAGCCCTCGCTCCGGGAAAGGCGGTACACGTCGGAAAGGCTCTTGGCGTCCGGGCTTCTGTACCCGTATTTCAGGCCGTCATACCGCGATAGATTGCTCGACGCCTCGGCGCAGGCGATGATATAGTAAGCGGGAATCATGTAGTCCATCAAGGGCATATCGAATTCCTCG
>WRLW01000072.1 GCA_009777435.1 Oscillospiraceae bacterium
ATAATGGCCGAGCAGGCCGAGAACTATGTGACCGTGACCATTGTGGGCACCAAGGAAAACAACCATTCCGTGTTCATAGAGCGCGTACAGGTCAGCCATACGCCGGCGGAAGCGATCGAGCAGGTCAATCCCGAGCTGCCGCCGGGCAAATCGATGGTCGTACAGGACGCGTATGACGGCTGGACGGTGGAAACATACCGCGTCGTGTTAGACGGCGAGGGCAATGAGATAAGCAGGATAAGAGAGGCCGTCAGCCGTTACAGGAAGGTGGATAAAATCACCGAGGTCGGCCCGCCCGAACCTCCGCCCACCCCTGAACCGCCGCCTCCCGACCCTGAACCGCCGCCCGAACCCCCGGATTCGGAGCCTCCCTCCGACGGGCCTGTAGAGGATACCCCAGGGCCGCCCGACGCCGAGCCCATGCCTCAGCCCGGCCCGATGCCCGCCGACCCGGACGGCGACGGCGGCGACGGCGAGCCTATCGCCCCGCCGATCGGCGAACTGTAGTCGTTAAGCTTAACACAGCCCGGCCTATCATCTGATAGGCCGGGCTGTGCTCTTTACTTCGCAAGGCGGCGGCCGCTATGTGTCTGTTATCACGTTTTCGCCGCCGAGCAGCATCCGCAGGCGTTCGAGCAGTATTTCCGCCGGGTCGCACGAGCCGCCGCGCCGCTTGCCCGACTCCTCGTCGGACACCACCACGGGCGTCCGGCCCGGGAAAAAGCTGACCATCGCCTCAACGCGTCTCAGCAGCCGGGGGTCGCCGGCGGGTATGCGCAGACGCAGGCGCCGCACAGGCTCCAAAACGGCGGCCGCTCCGTCAGCCCCGGAGCCGCCTATATCCCTGTAGTAGTCGAGGGGGCGCAGCTCATCGACCACTATCTGCGGCTCCTTGTCCTCGCGCGTGCTGTATTTGCCCCTGACGCAAATCGCCGCGCCCTTGGTCAGATAGCTGCCGTCGCGCTTCATTACCGATGAGAATACCAGCAGCTCCAAGGCCGCCGTCGCGTCCTCTATCGTGACGTGCGACATGATGGAATTACTGCGTGTGACGCGGTTTGATACATGCGTCACTAACCCGGCCACGGTAACATGCTGGTTGTCCTTGAACTCGCCCGTATTCTCCTCCGAATCGCGCAGCAGGCGCGCCAGCGGCACGGCGCGGCACGCGCGCAGCTCCACGGCGTACTGCTCCATAGGGTGCCCGGAAAAGTACATGCCGCAGGTTTCCTTTTCAAGCGCGAGCAGCTCCATAGGCGCGAATTCCGGCACGTCGGACAGCGGCACGGCCCGCGAGGCCGTCCGCTCGGTGTCGAACATCCCAACCTGGCCCTCGAGGTTGCGCTTGCGCGTTTGCGCGGCGGCGTCCAGCTCGGCCTCATACGCGTCCAGAAGCTGGCTCCGGCGTCCAAACACGTCCATAGCGCCGCATTTGATTAGGCTTTCGAGCGAGCGGCGGTTCAGATCGCGTTCCGCCATGCGCGCGCAGAAATCATGCAGGCTGACAAACGGGCCGCCGCGGCCGCGCTCCTCCATCAGCGCGCGTATAAGGCCGTGCCCTATATTCTTGATGGCGGCAAGCCCAAAGCGTATGCCGTCCGGGCCGCTTGAGAACACGTCGCCCGATTTGTTCACGTCGGGGGGCAGAACCTGTAAGCCCATATCGCGCGCCGACGCGATGTATTCGCTCACCTTGCCCGTCCAATCCAGCACCGAGGTCAGCAGCGCGGCCATGTAGTGGGCGGGGTGGTGGCGCTTGAGATACGCCGTCTGATAGGCGATGACCGCGTAGCACACGGCGTGCGCTTTATTGAAGGCGTAATTCGCGAAATCCATTATCTCGTCAAATATGGACTGGGCCGAGAACTCATCAACGCCGTTTTTGAGAGCGCCGGAAACAAACGCCTCGCGCTCGCGCGCAAGCTCCTTCATTTTCTTCTTGGACATGGCGCGGCGCACCATATCGGCGTGTCCGAGCGAAAAGCCGCCCATCCCGCGCATTATTTCAAGCACCTGTTCCTGATACACTATGCAGCCATATGTTACCTCAAGCGTTTTCATCAGCATGGGGTGCTTATACCGCACCTTGTCTCTGTTGTGCTTGCTCTCGATGAAGCGCGGTATGGAATCCATCGGCCCCGGCCTGTACAGCGACACGACGGCGGATATATCCTCGATCGACTGCGGCTTAAGGCCGAGGCACACGCCGGTCATGCCCGCGCTCTCAAGCTGGAACACGCCCGACGTCTTGCCCGCGCCGAGCATCTCAAAGGTGGCCGCGTCGTCCTCGGGTATATCCTCAAGCCTGAAGCCCTCAAGCCCCAGCTCCTTTTGGGCGGCGTCAACCCTCGACGCGGCGTCGTACAGGACGGTGAGGTTGCGCAGGCCGAGGAAGTCCATTTTCAGCAGGCCAAGCTCCTCAAGCGTCGTCATCGGGAACTGGGTCACTATGGATTCGTCGTTGAGCGCCAGCGGTACATAGTCGCCGACCGGCTCGGCCGTCACCAAAACGCCCGCCGCGTGCGTGGAGGCGTGGCGCGGCATACCCTCCACCTTGCGCGCCATATCGACCACTCGCTTTACGCGCTGGTCGGCGTCGTACAGCTCCTTGAGCTTCGGGGACGCCGTTAGAGCCTTGCCGAGCGTCATGTGGAGGTCATAGGGTATCAGCTTGGCAATCACGTCGGCTTCCGCGTAGGGGTAGTTGAGGGCGCGCGCCACGTCACGCACGGCGGCGCGCGCCGCCATCGTACCGAAGGTCACGATCTGCGCCACATGGCCGGCGCCGTATTTGCCGACCACATAGTCTATGACCTCCTGACGCCGCCGCACGCAGAAGTCTATGTCTATGTCGGGCATACTGACGCGCTCCGGGTTCAGGAACCTCTCAAAATACAGCGCGTAACGCATAGGGTCAACATCGGTGATGCGCAGGCAGTACGACGCCATGCTGCCCGCCGCCGAGCCGCGCCCCGGCCCGACGGGTATCCCGTTGTCATGCGCGAAGGTTATAAAGTCGTTTACTATCAGGAAATAGTCCGCAAAGCCCATGCGCGCGATCATATCCAGCTCATAGTCCAGCCGCTCACGGTAGCCCGGCGGGTCGTCGGGATAACGTTTCGCGTAGCCCTCAAGGCACAGGCGCCTGAGATACCCCGAAGCGCCGCCCTCTCCGTCCGCGGCGTCTCCGGGCAGCTTAAAGCGCGGCAGGCGCTGAACTCCGAACTCAAAGGTCATATTACAGCGCTCCGCGATCCTGAGCGTGTTGGCTATGGCTTCCGGGGCGTCGCGGAACAGCTCCGCCATCTGGCCGCCGGACTTGACGTAGAACTCGCCGCCTTTGAAGCTCATGCGGCCGGCGTCGTCCACCGTCTTGCCGGTTTGTATGCACATCAGCACATCCTGCATCTCGGCGTCGTCCGCCGACAGGTAGTGCGCGTCGTTGGTGGCCACCAGCCCAAGCCCTGTTTCGGCCGACAGCCGCATAAGGCCGGCGTTTACCTCGCGCTGCTCGATCAGGCCGTGGTCTTGCAGCTCCAGATAAAAGTTATGAGCGCCGAACACGCCCGCGTAAAAATCCGCGGCCTCGCGCGCCTTCTCGAAGTCGCGCGCGAGGATGGCGCGCTGCACCTCGCCCGAAACGCACGCCGACAGGGCTATCAGGCCCTCCGAATAGCGCGCCAGCAGCTCCCTGTCAACGCGCGGCCTGACATAAAAGCCCTCTATAAACGACGCCGAGACCATCTTTATAAGGTTATGGTAGCCCGTCTCGTTTTCGCACAGCAGCACGAGGTGGTATCTTTCGGAATCGAACTCATGCGTCTTGTCACTCCGCCCGCGCGGCGCGACATATACCTCGCAGCCGATTATGGGCTTGACGCCCGCCTTGACCGCGGCCTTGTAAAAATCTATGACGCCGTACATGACCCCGTGGTCGGTGATGGCCACGGCCGTCTGCCCAAGCTCCTTCACACGCTCAAATAGCCCGCCGATGCGGCACGCGCCGTCGAGCAGGCTGTATTCGGTATGAAGGTGCAGGTGGACAAAATCAGTCATTTGCCGCTATCTCCATAAGCTTGCGCAACCTGTGGTTAAGCCCCGATTTCGTAAGCCCAAGCCGCCCCGCCAGCTCGGACAGCGTATCCTCCGGGAAGTCTATGCGCGCGGACGCGGCGCTCCTGAGAGCGCCGGGCAGCTCGTCCCACACAGGCAGGCCGCGCAGCCGCTCAAAGGCCGCGCGCTGCGCCGTGGACGCGCCGACGGCTCTGGCGAGGTTGGCCGTCTCGCAGTTGACAATGCGGTTTACCTTGTTGCGCACGTCCTTTTCGACCTTTGCCTCCATCAGCGCCATGGCCGATAACTGCGCGCCGCACAAGGTAAGAAAGTCCTCAATGTTTTCCGAAGCCTTGTAATACAGCACCCTGTGGCCGGCGCGCACGGCCGCCTTGGCGGGCAGTCCCAGCTCCGAAAGCAGGGCGGACAGCTCGCGCGACAGCGCGGCGTATGGCGTTACTATCTCAAGATGGTATTCCCGCGAGGCGGCAAACCCGCCGGTCAAAAACGCGCCGCGCGCGAACGATACCATACAGCAGTCGTCCTCAAGCACCGCGCGGTTCAGATGCACGGCCACAGCCGGCTTCTCACCGTATCCGTAATCATCGAGAACCGCGCGCACGGCACTTGGCTCGGTGATGTACAGCGCGCGCTTACCGTCGCTCTCAAAGCCTATCCCGAAAACCTGCCTCATCAAAAGCCGCAGGCGTTCGGCCAGACTGCCGTTAGAGGTCAGTACGCGCAGCTCGCGCGGGCCGAACGTGCGGCCGAGCAGCAGGCACCCGTAAAGCTCCGACCGCGCGCAGCACGGCCGCCGTATAGGCTCGCGGCACATCTCGTCTTTGCATCTCGCCGAAAAGGTTTGGCTCACAGCTGCGACCTGAGCCAGCTCAGCATCATTTTATCAAGCTGCGCAAGCTCGCCGGAGCGCGGGGCTTTTTCGGCAAACAGCGCGAACAGCTCATAGGCTAAGCGTTTGGGATTGTGGCGCGCGTAGTTGGCCTGCTTGCCGAGCAGCGGGCGCACGACCAGCTCCACGCCGTCGTCCTTCAGCGCGTCGTAGTCAACCTCTATGGGCCAGGCGTTTTCCACCTCGTACCGTTCGAGGATGGCCTCGGGCACCGGCGAGCTGTTGATCAGGCAATACTGCACCAAATTCGGGTGCGAGTGCGCCGCAAGCTCCTTAACATGGTCGTGGACGGTGTAGCCCTCGCTCTCGCCCTCCTGCGTCATAACGTTGCAAACATATACTTTAAGCGCCTTTGAGTCCAATATGGCGCCGGCCACGCCGTCAACCAGCAAATTCGGTATGACGCTGGTATACAGGCTGCCCGGCCCAACCACTATCATATCGGCCCCGGTGATGGCCTCAAGCGCGGCGGGCAGTGCCGGCGGGTTCTGCGGCACCATCCTGACGCACCTTATACGGCATCCCTGCTGTTTTTTGAAATTGAATATCTTTGATTCGCCCAGCACCTTCGCGCCGTTCTCAAACTCGGCCTCCAGATAAACGTCAGAAGCGGTCACGGGCATAACGCGCCCCGTGACGGCCAAAACCTCGTGCATACGCGCAACGGCGTCCTCAAACGACGGGCTTATGCCGTTCAGCGCGGCCAGCAGGAGGTTGCCGAAGCTGTGCCCGCCGAGCGCGCCGCCGTCAAACCGGTAGTTCATAAGCTGTTCCATAAACGGCTCGGTATTGGCCAGCGCCATTATGCAGTTGCGTATATCCCCCGGCGGCGGCATACTGCGGTCATGGCGCAGATAGCCCGAGCTGCCGCCGTCGTCGCTGACCGCAACGATGGCCGTTATGTTGCTTGAAACGGCCTTGAGCCCGCGCAGCATGGTCGAAAGGCCCGTACCGCCGCCCAGCGCGACTATCTTCGGCCCCATCGCGTGGGCTTCCCTGATATAGCCGGGAATCGCGTCCGTATGGGAAACAGTGTCGGTCATAATAAATCCCCCTACTTGCTTATAAATCCTGAATATCCCTGTGCAGTACAGCCGGACAGACGCCATGAGCCGAGATATGCGCCGCCAGAGCCTCGGCCACGGCCACCGAGCGGTGCTTGCCGCCGGTACAGCCGACGGCGGCCACTAACTTTTGGCGGCTCTCGGCGCGGTACTGCGGGATAAGATAGTCCACCAGAGCGAAAAGGCGCTCTAAAAATTCACGCGCCTCCGGCCTGTTCAGAACATAATCGGAAACAGGCGCGTCGCGCCCGGTCAGCGCCTTAAGCTCACGCACATAAAACGGGTTGGGCAGGAACCTCACGTCAAAAACCAAGTCGGCTTCCGGCGGAAGCCCGCGCATAAAGCCGAAGCTGCGCACCTCGACGCGCATCTCAGGCGCCGCGCCGCCCGGCCCGAATAAGGGCGACAGCTTCTCCGTCAGTTGATTGGCGGACAGCCCGGTGGCGTCGAGGGTCATCTCGGCGTGTTCGCGCATGGGCGCGAGCAGGCGCCGCTCGGCCTCGATGGCGTCCTCAAGCGACGGGCAGCCGTCGTCGAGCGGGTGCCTCCTGCGGGTTTCTTTATATCTCCTTATAATATATGCGGCGTCCGCCTCGAGATACAGGATGCGCGTTTTGACGCCCATAGCCTCGACGCGCCGCAGGCTCTCAAGCACGGGCTCATAGGCGCGGCAGCCTCGCGAGTCCACGGATAGCGCCATTTTTTCATAGCGCCCGCCGCGCGCCGCCGCGTATTCCGCCATTGCGCATATCATCTCAGGCGGCGGGTTATCAACGCAGTAGTACCCCATATCGGACAGTATGGATTTGGCGCGGCCCTTCCCGGAGCCGGACAGGCCGGTCAGTATGACTAATTCCAATTTTCCTCACCGATTACGCGTATTTCCGGCTCAAGCGTCACCCCTGTGCGCGCGTGAACGGATTTTTGTATGATTTTCATCAGCGACAGCACGTCGCGGCACGTCGCCCCGCCGCGGTTCAGGATAAAGCCGGCGTGCTTTTCCGATACCAGCGCGCCGCCCACCGCGTAGCCCTTCAGCCCGCACTGCTCGATCAGCGCGCCCGCGAAATGGCCCTCGGGCCGCTTGAACACGCTGCCCGCGCTGGGCTGCATCAGCGGCTGTTTATCACGGCGGCGCGCGTCTAAGTCGTCCATATCGCGCTTTATGGCCCGCTTGTCGCCCGGCGTAAGCTTAAAGGCGACGCTCAGTATGACAAACTCAGGATGGCGCGAAAACCAGCTCTCGCGATACCCGAAGCAGTGCCCCGCGGCGTCAAGCGTCTTTCGCTCGCCGCCGGGCGTCAGGTATTCGGTGGAGGCGACCGTCCGGCTCATATCGCCGCCGTATGCTCCGGCGTTCATAAACACCGCGCCGCCGACGGCGCCGGGTATGCCGTGCGCGAAGGTCAGCCCGTCCAGCGCGGCGTGGTAAGCCGTCATCGAAACCTTGGCTATCCTGGCC
>WRLW01000073.1 GCA_009777435.1 Oscillospiraceae bacterium
GGGGGGTGTTCGAGCGCGGTCACGGCCACACGCGGCGGCCGGTTTCCGTATCCGTACAGCGCGCCCAGCAGGGCTATGGCGGCCGATTCGGTGCCCCCGGAGGTAAAATAAATCTCATTGGGCGCGCAGTCTATCGCGCGCGCGACGGCGGCGCGCGAACCCTCCAGCAGCTCGGCCGCCTTCAGGCCCGCCGCGTGCGACGACGAGGGATTGCCGAGCGCCGCCGCTTCCCTGAAGGCGTCGAGCGCCTCGGGGCACGGCGGCGCCGTGGCCGCTGAGTCAAGATATATCATCCGCATTTTGAATAGCCGCAGCCGCGGCATATCACACAGCCGCCCTCGTGCGTGACCGTATGCCCGCACTCAGGGCACAGCGGCTCGGTCTCCGGGGAGGCGGGGCCGCTTGCCGGCACACTCACGCCGCCGGCGGACTTTAACATTCTCTCGATGACCTTGGCTATGGCGTCGGGGCAGGACGTGACCTTGCTGCTGTCGCGGCGTATGGTGGCCGGACAGCGTATGCCTTTAAGCTGCTTGATTATATAAGCCGGATCGACGCCCGCGCGGAAGGCGGCGGTCGCGAGGCGGGCCGTGGCCTCCGACTGCGACGGGCAGCCGCCGTTTTTGCCGGTGTTGGTAAACACCTCGCATATGCCGCGCTCGTCGAAATTCACAGTGATATAAAGGTTCCCGCAGCCTATCTGTATCCGCTCGGTAACGCCGCGCGTGACCTGCGGGCGCGGGCGCGGCGTGATGACGGGCGGCAGCGCGCACTCGTCACAGCCCGGCTCTTCGCCGGCCTTGGGCTTCTCGTCCCTTGTCAGCACCTGGCCGCCGCGCGAGCCGTCGCGGTATATGGTAACGCCCTTACAGCCCAGCTCATAGGCCAGCATGTATACCTTCTCAACGTCCGCGCGCGACGCTTCGGCCGGGAAATTAACGGTCTTGGACACCGCGTTGTCGGTGTGCCGCTGGAAAGCGGCCTGCATACGGACGTGCCACTCCGGCGTTATGTCGTGCGCGGTCACAAGTATGTTCTTTATATCGTCCGGCAGTTCGCCGGGCGACGCCGCGCCGTGCTCGCGCATGAATTCGGCGGCCACGGGGTTAAATTCACGCAGCTCCGTGCCGTCCATTACTCGGCGCGTGTATGACAGCGCGAAAACCGGCTCTATGCCCGACGACACCCCGGCTATCATGGACAGCGTGCCCGTCGGCGCGATGGTGGTGATGGTGGCGTTGCGGCGCGGCACGTCGAATTCGTCCTTGCCGCAGGCCGGGAACGCCCCGCGCTCCGAGGCCAGAAGCTGAGACTCGCGAACGCCCGCCTGCTTGATAAAGGCCATCAGCCGCCGCCCAAGCTCAACGGCCTCGTTCGAGTCGTAGCGCAGGCGCAGTTTGAACAGCATGTCGGCAAAGCCCATCACGCCAAGCCCTATTTTGCGCGTTTCGAGCGTCTTTTCGCGTATCAGGCCGAGCGGGTAGCGGTTGACCTCGATAACGTTGTCTAAAAAGCGCACGGCGAGACGCGCCGTATGCTCAAGCCTGTCCCAATCCACGCCGCCCTCCGGGCCGGCGCAGACCATGTTGGACAGGTTTATGGAGCCGAGATTGCACGACTCATAGGGCAGAAGCGGCTGTTCGCCGCAGGGATTTGTGGCCTCTATCAGGCCAAGCCCCGGCGCGGGGCGCGCCGCGTTTATGCGGTCGATGAACAGGATCCCCGGCTCGCCGCTGTGCCACGCCGCGTCCACGATGCGCGAGAACACGTCGCGCGCGCTCAGCTCGCCGGCGGCCGCGCCCGAGCGCGGGTCGAGCAGGCGGTAATTTTTGCCGCTTGCCGCGGCGTCCATGAACTCGTCGGTCAGCGCCACGGATATGTTAAAGTTTGTTATAACGCTTGTGTCGCGCTTGCAGTCGATGAATTCCAGTATGTCGGGGTGGTCTACGCGCAGCACGCCCATATTCGCGCCGCGCCGCGTGCCGCCCTGCTTAATGGCTTCGGTGGCGGCGTTGAACACCTTCATAAAGCTGACCGGGCCGGAGGCCACGCCGCCTGTGGTGCGCACTCCCGCGCCCCTCGGGCGCAGGCGCGTAAACGCGAAGCCCGTGCCGCCGCCGCTCTGGTGTATCAGCGCGGCCTGCTTAACGGCCTCGAAGATATCGCCCAGCGAGTCGTCCACCGGCAGCACGAAGCAGGCCGAAAGCTGGCCCAGAGGCCGCCCGGCGTTCATCAGCGTCGGTGAGTTGGGCAGAAAGTCAAGCGACGTCATCATCTCATAAAACGAGCCGGCTGTCGCGGCGTCGCCGCCGGCTATGCTGTCCGCGACGCGCCGGAACAGGCCCTCCGCGTCCTCAAGCGCCTCGCCGCGTTCGTCGCGCGCGAGGTAACGGCGCGTCAGCACCTCAAGCGCGCTGGGCGAAAGGTTCATACAACGACCACCCTCTCCTTTTTATTGTTCGGATACCACCCGGATGCTTAGCTCCTCGAGCTGCCGCCCGTCCACGTAGTCGGGCGCGCCCATCATAAGCTCGACGGCGTTCTGCGTCTTTGGAAACGCGATAACGTCGCGTATATTCTCCGTGCCGGCCATTATCATCACTATGCGGTCAAGCCCGAAGCCGACGCCGCCGTGCGGCGGCACGCCGTACCCAAAAGCCTTCAGGATATGCCCGAAGCGCCGCTCGGTCTGCTCGGGCGTTAACTGCAAAAGCTCGAACATCTTGGCTTGCAGCCCGGCGTCGTGTATGCGTATGGAGCCGGAGCAAAGCTCATAGCCGTTGAGTACCATATCATAGGCGCGCGCCCTGCATTGGCCAAGGCCGCCGGGCTTGTCTATCAAATGGATATCCTCGGCCATGGGGTTAGTGAACGGATGATGGCAGGCCACATAGCGGCCCTCCTCCTCGCTGTACTCAAACAGCGGGAATTCGGTTATCCACACAAACTCAAAGCTCCGGTTGTTCTCAAGCAGTCCGAGCTGTTTGGCGCACTCGCAACGCAGCGCGCCCAAGCTTGAGCGCACCAGCGCGGGCCTCTGGCCGGCCACGGCCAACAGCAGGTCGCCGCGTTCGCCGCGAAAGCCGGCGGCGTCCTCAACAGCCGCGAGCGCTTCCGGGCTGAGAAGCTTCGCGAAGCTCGACGACTCCGCCCCCTTGTGCCACGCTAACCCCTTGGGGCCGAGGCCCTTGATGAACTCTGTAAGCCGGTCGAGCCGCTTGCGCGTGAATTCGGCCGCCGCGCCCTCGATAACCACACAGCCCACCATGGCCGCGTCCTCAAATACCGAAAAGCCGCAGGCGCGCGTCACGGCCGTCAGATCTTTAAGCTCGAAGCCGAAGCGCAGGTCGGGCTTGTCCGTGCCGAAGCGCTCCACGGCCTCTCTGTAAGGCATACGCTTCATGGGCAGCGGTATATCGACGCCTATCACGTCCTTGAACACGGCGGCCATCATGCGCTCGTTCATATCCAATACGTCGTCGATGTCCACAAAGGACATCTCGACGTCTATCTGCGTGAAATCAGGCTGGCGGTCGGCGCGCAGATCCTCGTCGCGCATACAGCGCGCGATCTGGAAATAGCGGTCAACGCCCGAAACCATCAGGAGCTGCTTGTATTGCTGCGGCGACTGCGGCAGCGCGTAGAAGCGCCCCGGATACAGGCGCGACGGCACAAGATAGTCCCGCGCGCCCTCCGGCGTGGACTTGGTAAGCAGGGGCGTCTCTATCTCATAAAAGCCGTTTTGGTCATAAAAGCGGCGCACGGACTGCGTTATGTCGTGTCTCAGCCGCATGTAGCCCTGAAGCTTGGGGCCGCGCAGGTCAAGATAGCGGTGTTCGAGCCGCAGCGGCTCGGACACGCGGTCGTCGCCTATCTCAAAGGGCGGCGTCTGCGCGCGCGACAGCAGCTCCATGCCCGACGCCAGCACCTCGACGGCGCCGGTCGGGATATTAGGGTTCGGGTTGGAGCGCGCGCGAACCTCGCCCCTGACGCACAGCACGCTCTCGGAGCGCACCCCAAACGCGAGGTCGAATATTTCCTTGGAAACCGTATGGTCGAAAACACACTGCGCGACGCCCGCGCGGTCGCGCAAATCTATGAATATCAGGCCGCCGAGGTCGCGCTGGCGCTGCACCCAGCCGCACAGTATGACCTCCCGCCCTATTTGCTCCGGCCCGATGCCGCCGCAGTAATGCGTTCGTTTATTATAATACATGTCAAAGCGCGTCCTTTCCTATAGCGGCCGTTATATCCCCGGTGTCCATCGCGCACGGTATGCGCGCGCCGTCCGACATGCGTTTCAGCTCCGCCCTCGCGGACTCGACCTCCGAGTCTCCGATCACCATGACGTACCGCGCGCCCATCCGGTCGGCGTGCTTTAGCTGCGCTTTCAGCGAGCGGCCGCACAGCTCCTGCTCGGACCATATCCCGCCCGCGCGCAGGGTGTCGGTCATCAGCCGCGCGGCGATGTCCGCCGGGCTTCCCGGCTCGCCCGCTATGGCCATGAACAGCGCCGGGCCGCCCTTGGGCGCCCGTTCGCCGCCGCGCGCCAGCAAAACGCGCTCTAACCCGCACCCGAAGCCGCAGGCGGGCGTGGCGGGGCCTCCGAGCTGCTCCACAAGCCCGTCGTAGCGGCCGCCGCCCAATACCGTTCCCGCGTGCGCGGCCTCGCCGTCTCCGGCCGTGAACTCAAACACAGTGCGGTTGTAGTAGTCAAGGCCGCGAACCAAGCGGCCGTCGTTTTCATAGGGGATGCCGAGCAGTGTGAGGTAGCGCTCGACGGCCTTGCGGTGCGCGTCGCAGTGAGCGCACAGGCACTCGCTCATTTCGGGCGCGCCGGCCGTCGCGGCGCGGCACACCTCGGCCTTGCAGTCCAAAACGCGCAGCGGGCTGCGTATCATGCGCTCGCGGCAGTCGGCGCACAGCTCCCCGGCCATCGGCGTGAGAAATTCTATCAGCCTTTCGCGGTAGGCCGGACGGCAGCCCGGCGCGCCGCCGTCTCCCGAGCAGCCGATGGAGTTCAGCTTGAGCGACAGGCCGTCCACGCCGGCGCGCCTCAAAAACGCGCGGCCCAGCGCGATAACCTCGGCGTCGGCCTCCGGGCCGGACGCGCCGAAGCACTCGACGCCGAACTGGTGATGCTCGCGCAGGCGGCCCGACTGCGGCTTCTCATACCTGAAATTGGGCGCGATATAGTAGGCCTTGAGCGGCATCGCGCCGCCGAACAGCCCGTGCTCGACGCCCGCGCGGACTACCGAGGCCGTGCCCTCCGGGCGCAGGGATATGGAGCGCCCGCCCTTGTCCTCAAAGGTATACATCTCCTTGCGCACGATGTCGGTCGCGCCGCCGACGCCGCGCACGAACAGCTCGGTGTACTCAAACGTGGGGAAGCGTATCCGCCCGTAGCCATACGCCCCGGCGGTCTCCGCCGCGGCGCGCTCCACCTCGGCCCACTCGCCGGCCCCGGACGGCAATACGTCCTTCGTGCCTCTCGGCGCGGTTATCTTTTCCATAAAATTCAATCCTTTTCACAGGCTGATATCCCCAAAAAACTAAAAATACCCGTCATAAGCTCCGGCGGCGTCCACGCGCCCGATGGCCGAAAAGCTCATCTTATCAAAATTTATCAGCTCCGCCGCCAGCTCGCGGCATCCCTCGGCCGTTACGGCGTCGCACCGCGCGGCGATCTCGTCGAGCGTCAGTATCCTGCCCAACAGCAGCTCGCTCTGCCACATATGATTCATGCGCGTCTTTGAGGACTCCATGCCCATTATGGCCGCGGCCTTCAGCTGCTCGCGCGCGCGGTCTACCTCGGCTTGTCCGGGGCCGTCCTGTGCCACGCCGCGCAGTATGTCGGCTATCATGCCGAGCGCGCGCCGCTCCGACTCGCGCCCCAAGCCCACGTAAACGCCGAACACGCCCGTCTCCCCGTGCGACGCCGTGAAGGTTCCTATCTCGTAGCACAGGCCCTCCCGCTCACGCACGGCCTGGAACAGCCGCGACGACATGCCGCCGCCCACCACGCCCGACAGCACCTGCAGCGTGTGGCGCTTAGAGTCGCCCATGGGCAGGCCCGGAAATCCGACGCACCAGTGGTTTTGCTCAATGGCCTTTTTCTTGGTGACGCGCGCGGGCGTGTATGCCGCGCGCTTCAGCTTGGCGCGCGGGCGCGCGGCCGGCAGCGTGAAGCGCCGCTCAAGGAAGCGCAGATGCCCCTCGTCAAAGCTGCCCGCCAGCGACACCACTATGTCGTGCGGGCGGTACTCGGCCTCGCGGTAGCCGCGCAGCGCGGCGGCGGTCATGGCGTTCAAGGCCGACGGCCTGCCCAGCACGGGGCGCGCGAGCGCGGAGCCTTTGAACACGGACGAAAACAGGCGCTCCGACGACATATCCTCCGGCGAGTCGCGGTACATGCCGATCTCCTCGAGTATAACGCCGCGCTCGGTCTGCCAGTCGTCCTCGTCCATGCGCGGCTCGAAGAAGATATCGCAGATCAGGCCCAGCGCCTCATGCAGCCGCGTGTCGAGCGCGCGCCCGTAGAAACAGGTACACTCCTTGGTCGTAAAAGCGTTAAGCTGGCCGCCCATGCCGTCCATCAGCTCGGCTATCTCGGCCGCCGTGCGCGTACCCGCGCCCTTAAAGGACATATGCTCAAGCGCGTGCGACGCGCCGGCCAGCGCGGAAGGCTCGTGCCTTGAGCCTGTCCCCACCCAGATGCCGAACGACGCCGAACGCACATGCGGCAGCCGCTCGGACACAAGCCGGACGCCGCCCGGCAGTGTTGTCTTTTCTATCATCGACGCTCCCCGGTTCAGGCAGAGGGGCGGCCCCGCGCGGCGCCCGCGAACGGCCGGGCGGCCGCACAAGGGCCGCCCCCTGCGTTTATTATGCGTTTGTCTCGTTCTGGTACTGAGGGCAGTCCTTCCTCGAAAGGTTTATACGGCCCTTGTCGTCTATCTCGACGACCTTTACATAGGTCATGTCGCCGATGTTCAGCACGTCCTCCACCTTGGCGACGCGCTGCGGCGCGAGCTTCGAGATGTGAACCATGCCCTCCTTGCCAGGCGCGAACTCGACGAACGCGCCGAAGGTCATAAGCCGCGTCACCTTGCCGAGGAACACCTCTCCTATCTGCGGGTCGAGCACGATGGCCTCGATGATCTTGAGCGCCTTGAGGCAGTTGTCGCGGTTGGCCGCGGATATAAACACCCGCCCGTCGTCCTCGATGTCTATTTTCGCGCCGGTCTCGGCCACTATCTTCTGGATGACCGAGCCGCCCTTGCCTATAACGTCGCGTATCTTCTCGACGTCTATCTGCGTCTGTATCATCTTGGGCGCGTATTGGCTCAGCTCCGGGCGCGGCTCGGCTATACACGGCAGCATGATTTCGTCTATCATCGCGCAGCGCGCGTCGCGCGTGATTTCGAGCGCGCTTTTGATGATTTCGGGCGTCAGGCCGTCTATCTT
>WRLW01000074.1 GCA_009777435.1 Oscillospiraceae bacterium
GAACCACGCCATGGCAGGCGGCATCCCGCGCGTCCCGAAGCCTTCGGGCATAGTCCACGCGTTCTCCGGGGCGTGTCTGCGGTGATGAGAGGATTCCCGGCCGGCGTGGACGCCGGCGTCGGGACGCCTCGATCTATCCGATGTATGGGACATTCCGGTACCCTCCGTTTCAATGTTTTTCATTTTATCGTATGCCGCGCGCCTTTTTTATGTTCCCGGCGGCTGAATACGCGCAAAAACGGCCCGGAGATTTTCCGGGCCGCCGTCGCGTCAAATTATTACAGCTCGTCTATCGTCCCGAACGTATATCCCTCGGCCTTCCATTTGGCGAGCAGCTCGTCGAGGATATCGGCGTTGGTTTTCGATGTGTTATGGAGCAGCACAACGGCGCCCGGATGCGTGCGCGGTATCAGCTTTGAAAACGCGTATTCGCGCGTCGGCTGGCTGTCCTGCACCCAGTCTTTATAGGCCAGACTCCAAAAAACGGTCTTGCAGCCCATCTCATGAGCCATTTTCAGGTTGCTTTCACTGAAACGCCCCTGCGGCGGCCTGTAATAACGCGGCATATCCTTTCCGGTCGCCTGCTTGTACAGCGCCTCAAGCGATTCAAGCTCGCTTTTGAACCGCGCCATGTCGGTAATTTGGGACATATCCGGGTGGTGGAAGGTGTGGTTGCCCACAATATGCCCCTCGTCGCACATGCGCCGCACTATCTCCGGGCTGGACTGAATATAATGCCCCACAACAAAGAAAGCGGCGGGTACCTCGTGGCGCTTCAGCGTGTCCAAAATGGACGGCGTGTGCCCGCTTTCATACCCCGCGTCAAATGTCAGATACAGCCTTTTCTTCGACGCGTCGCCCATATACACGGCGTTGTGCCGCGCCAGAAGCTCCGGCTTTACGTCGATGACCGGCGGCTTGCCGTCCTCCGGGAAGCTCAGGCCCCAGTTCCCGTTCGCCGCGGACGCGGACATGGAAACGGTAGCCATCGCCAGTATTGCCGCCATAAATAAAGCGACAAATTTAACCTTTCTGTTATCGCCCATAGTAATAAACACCCTTTCGCGAAATTCCGCGCGTTTTTATTACTATGTGCCGTTTCCTGACGATTATCGTTATTTATTTGTGGATTATATGCGTAATACTGGCTGTTTTAGCAATGAACAGTTATTTTGGATAAATAATCAGCAGTGTGCCGTCCTCGACCTCGACGCTGCTTTCCTGCCCGATAAATTCGTTGCTGACGCCTATCGGTATATCATCCGACAGCACAACCCCGTCAAGCCGGTATTTAAGCCCGCGCTCCCAAACGCCCTTCGCCTGCCCCGAGTGGGCGAACACCGATATCAGGCCCTCGCGCGACGCGCCGAAATCGGCGCGCCCGTTCGTTATGGCCGTAGTAACCGTATCCTCGCCGTACAGAAAGCCGCGCGCGCCGCGTTTGCTCAAATAAGCGAGGCATTGCAGGTTCGCCACAGTGTGGTCGAGGCGCCCGCCCGTGCCGCCGTATATATGAAACTCCGCGCAGCCGCGCCTCAAGCCCTCCTTTATGGCGGCCATCATATCGGTGTCGTCCTTCTCCGTATTAAGCCTCAGAATATTTTCAGGCGCCATCTCGGACGGCGGCCCCGGAAGCGAGTCAAAATCGCCCACCAGCAGGTCGGGCATACGCCCCATCGCTTTCAGGCTCTCGTATCCGCCGTCGCAGGCTATAAGCAACCCTGTCCGGCTCACGCCGGAATACACCGGGCCGCCGCCCATGATAACGCAGCGCCTGTTTTCAGGCGCGCCGCTTTGCTCCGCGCCGCTTGTCGTATTCATCTCCCTCACCCGTAAATATTATAGCTTCGGTTTCGGTCTTACACAAGCCGTCCGCCGCGATCGGCCGAATTTTTCTCACTTTTTTCTCAGCGGCCCTCTAAAATCGCGTATTCAGATGCGTTAATCACTTGTCTAATGAACCGTTACCAGTCCGTTTTTTTCTCAATATCCCGCTTTTTCTTTTTCATTCGCGCCCGCCGCCGCCGTTCCGTTTCTCTGTTTGACGCCCAGATTACGCCGCGCGGCCTTATTTTCGCGTGTTTTATCATAATCACGCGCCGTTTTCAGTGTTTCTCATTTTATATAATCACTGTATCGCGCGACTATATTTATCATTTTTCTTGTGTATATCATAATATTTCTGTGTTTTTATTATTTAACCGCGCGCTTTGCATTTCTCACCTTGTCATTTTCCGGCGGCTTCGATTCCCATTCCTTCCGAACCCTATCGGTTACATATATAAGTAATGCGGCTATATGGGCGCGGTTTCGCATTGTTAACTACATATATAACTAACCGTCTTTTTTTAAGGCGGCGCGCGAAAAACGCCCCTTTTGGGGCGTAAAGCAGGTAAAATTGCCGCCGTCTTAAAAGCCTATCTTCTCCGCGACTATATAATTTGGGCGGGCCTTGGCCTCGTCGTACACACGCGCCAGATAAGCGTTTTGTATGCCCGCGCACAGCAAAACAAGCCCTTGGGCGAACAAAATGGCCGCCGCCCAGCAAGCCGTCTCGCTCCAGGAGCGCCCCGTCAGGCCCCGGGCCAATTGCGTCAGCGCGACCGCCGCCGCCGACACGCACAGCAGCGTGCCTATTATCCCTCCGGCCTTTAGGGGCTTTTGCGAAAAGGCCGTCACCCCGTCGGACGCAAGCCTCAGCATCCTGCGAAGCGGGTATTTGGTCTCACCCGCCGCGCGCGCCTTGCGCTCGTATTCCACGCACGTCTGCCTGAAGCCCACCCATGTGACAAGCCCGCGCACATATCTGTTGCGTTCGGGCAGCGCCTTCATGGCGTCAACCACCTGACGGTCAAGCAGCCGGAAATCGCCCGTATCTAACGGCAGCTCGATCTCCGACACGGCGTTTAGGCATCTGTAAAACACTCTGGCGGTCAGTTTCTTGAACAGTGTTTCGCCTTTACGGCCCGAGCGCCGCCCGTAGACCACCTGCCAGCCCTCGCGCCATTTGGCGAACAGCTCGGGCATGACCTCCGGCGGATCCTGCATGTCGCCGTCGATGACCACCACGGCGCGCCCGCGGGCATGATCCATCCCGGCCGTTATGGCCGGCTGGTGGCCGAAATTTCTCGAAAATGATAATACCTTTAGTTTATCGTCATTTCCGGCCAGCATCCGGGCCTTGTCCATTGTACCGTCGCGGCTGCCGTCATTGACAAAAATGATCTCATAGGGCTGCCCCATCGACGCCATGACCTTACTGATGCGCGCGTACGCCTCCTCAATGACCGCCTCCTCATTGTACAGTGGTACGACGACCGAATAAACTGCCATCCCTAATCTCCTTCGTCAAATATATTCCATACTGTATAATTCGACACCGATATTACTTTTCGTCCGCGATTTGACACGATTACAGCTCTTCCGCGCCGTCAATCCTCACATCGTATTTGCCCGTGTCGGGGATTCCGTCGCGCTTTACGCTCTCGGTTATGGTTTCGGCGAGCAGCAGCGCGGTTTGGGGCAGCTCGGCGTAATTCAGGTGTACGCTCAGCAGGCCGCTGTCTAAACCGGATTCAAAGTGTACGGGCACGGCGCCTATTCCCTTTATTATACCCTCGGATTCGTCGGCGTCCCACAGCGACGCGCATAACGCGCGGTAAAAAGCGCCGAAATCCCATGCCGACGCCGCCAGACGCCCGGCGGCGCGCCCCGCGCGGATGCTCACGAGCCGCGCGATAACGCCGGGGAAGGCGGTGTACGGCGCCATATCGCCCCTGCCGGCAAGAAGCGCAACGCCGTCCGGGCAGCCGTCGATACTACTCCGGCGCGTCACGCGCGCGCGGCCGTTCACCATGCCCGCGCCGAGCGCGAACGCGGCGATGTCGGCGGCGGCGAGCGAGCCGGGCCTGTATACCAAGGCGGGCGCATCCGTCATCGAGCCCGCCAGCGCGCCCAGAATAAAGGCCGGTTCTGCGGTTCTGCCGTAGTAGGTCGGCGTTATAAGACCGTCGCCTTCAGGATGGCAATGGCACACCAGCGTCTGGGGCTGCGCCTGGGTCAGCAGCATACGCTGCGCCTCGCCGCGCCTCCCGGCGCCCGTGATGAACACCACGGCCTCGCCCACGCGCGCGCACAGCTCTTTCAGCACCCCGTCCGCGTCGCCGGCCGCGTTCAGGTCTGTAAAGGTCTCGATCTCCGCCTCGGGGAAGGCGTCCGACAGCGCGCGGCGCCCGTAGTCGTGCGCGGCGTCCCACTCGTCGGTCAGCGGCGAGTTATCGTAGACAAAAACGGCGCGCGGCGTTTTGGGCCTGATGGCGCGCGTCTGCGCGCGAGCGCCGTATGCCTGATACATAAGCTGCCGGTCAAGCGACTTCAGCTTTTTGATAAGGCTGTCCTTCTCCTCCCTGTATGGAAAGCCGAACAGCTTTACATACGTCAAAAACGCGTCGCCGGTCGTAATGGGCAGCTTGCCCAAGCCGAATTTATGGTATTGCGCGCGAAAGTCCCCATAGGCCTCGTACATCCAGTTTTCATGGCAGCCGGGACGCTCCGCGGAGCGCATAAGCGAATACAGCTCGGTGTGCGCGCCGGGCGTGGTCAGCCATATATACACGACCTTGCGGCGCGGCGCGGCGTTAAGCCATTCCAGATACAGGCGCGCGTCCTTGTCCCGCTCGGCGTCCGACTCGCGCGGTATAAGGCGCGTGACCTCAAGATGCACGGACGGCGCGTCCAGCGAACGGAGTACGCTCACGCGCTTGTTGCCCTCAATTATATAGTAGTAGCCGAGGTATTCATAAGCCGTGCCGGGATCGCGTATGCCCGACTCCATATGCGCCTCGTAGAGCATAATCCATTTATTGGCAAACTCGCTGCTATCAGGCAGGAGCGGCATGTAATTGCCCGCGAAGGCCGAAGCGCGGCCGGCCGTGGCGGTGCCGCGAATTTTTGACATGGGCGCGTCAACCAGCCCCAGACTGACGCTCGCCAGCTCGGAGCATGACGGCATTACGTCGTCCAAGGCGGGCAGCAAGCCTGAAAAGCCGTCGCCCGCGTGCTCGGCGGCGTATCGCTTGGCTATCTTACACGCCGCCCGGTATTTGTCAAGGGATTGCCATATGCTTGTCATGAGCGTTACCATTTTCTAAGCGTATTTTTGGCTATTGTATGCCATTACGGTATTTTTGTCAACCGCGCCCGCTATGGGCGAGTTCTCTACAACCGCAGGGAATGGCGGAGTTTTCTTTAGATAAAGCCGCGCGGCAATATAATTCGGGGCTATGGCGTTTGCCGCCATAGCCCCGAGGGATGCCGGTTTAATGCCGCGGCCGATCCTTGACCTTTTGGGCGGCGGTGGTGATCTCAGTCACCACGTCTATAGCGTATTGGTAGTCCATCTTGCCGACGCGCGCGTAAAGCTCGCCCTTTTCGGAAACGACATAATGCGGCTTCAGGTTGTTCAGCGCGAGAGCCATTATATCCAAACGGCATTGCTCACACGCGCACACGCCCTGCTGGTCAAGTATTTTATCAATGACTTCCTCAACGGCTTTTTCGGCATAATTCTTCAGGCGCGCGCTCATTGGCCTATCCCCTTCCTCACACCCACGCGCTCTCGCGCCCCGGTGCTTCTTCCCCTTATCTAATATTATAATAAACGCGAGAAAAAATTACAAGACCCTATTCCATCGACGGCTGGGCCGTATAGGCGTCTAAATATATCTCCCTGTCGGCGCACACGATAAGCCATTCGGGAGACAGCCGCACGGCGTCGGGCGGCAGAGGCCGCAAACGGTAGCCAAGGCGCATATCTAATATGTCAAGCGTCCTGCCCTCAAGCGAGGCGGCGTATTCGAGCAGCACCGACCCGGCGCTCCTGCAAGGCTCCGCGCTATCCGGCTGCGGCGAGCCGAAGCACCACAAGCCGCCGGCTTGCGCCAGCCGCCCGGACGCGTCATATGTCATTTCGGCATACGCGTTGAACACCACGCAGCCCTGCACGCTCTGTCCGAACGTGACGGCGCGCGCCCCGCCGGGCGCTTCAGCATACTCCGCGTCTTTTGAGATGTTCTTGAGGCCCATGCCCGCCAATGTTTTGGCCGCCGCGGCCGTCAGCGCGCCCGCGCTTATGTCGGGGGCGTCCGTCAGGCGGCCGTTTTCCGCGTCTTGAGGGCCGCCGGCGGCCGGGCGTATCACAAAACGCCCGCCGGCCTGAAACTGCGCCGCGCCCGCAACGCCGCTGTAGTCCGTTATTATGCCGCCGGTGTCCTCGGCCTCGGTCTCGCCCAGCAGATACGACACGGCCAGCGCTTCCTCGCCGTGCGGGCGGCGGGCGGCCAGCGAAGGGACGCGAAGCTGCGAGTCGGGCAGCTTGGAAATATTCACGCCCTGACGCGCCAGCAGCTCTATTATATTGCGGTCGGCCTCGGCGCGCGCGCGCGCGCCCTCCCAAACACGCCAGCCCAGCATCCCGGCCAGCAGAGCGTTTGACAGCAGGAGTATAACTATCAGCAGATTTTTCGGTTTGCCCAAGTGCATATATGGCAGACCCCTTTAATAATACATCCAATAAGGCAGGTAAACGCCGCTTTCTTCGTCATAGCGGTAAGCGGGCGCAAGCCGCGAGCCGGGCGGCAGCAGCACGGCGGCCTGCCTCTGCGGAAGCATGTCGCGCGTCTGCGGCAGCGCGTAAAGCGGGCGCGGCTGTATGCGCGCCTCGCTCAGGCGGCCGCCGCGCACAACGAATACCGATTCGCCGCCGTCCACAAACGCGCCGTTCAGCTCATAGGCCAAGGTCAGCATAAGCCCTGAATCGGTCTGCTCCACGGCGCGCAGGCACAGCCTGCCCTCGCCCCAAAACGCCTCTCCCTGCGGTACGGCGCCGAGCGCGATACGCACGGAGTCAAGCTCCGTACGCTCGCCGGATTCCTCGTCCGTATCCTGGGACAATACGGAGGCGTCGCCGTAAATGGCCGTGCCGTCCGGCAAAATATGTATGGTGCGCCGATTGTCAACAAAAACCCGCTCTCCGGCCGTATTGACATAGGGGTCGGTATTCGGGTTGAAGCCCAGCGCGGTAAGCAGGGCCGAAGTGGCTAATGGATCCTCGGTAATCCCTCCGCGCGCCTCCGCGGCCGGCCTTGCGTTCGCGCCCGCGGGCAGCAGCATGTCCTTGCCCGCCCCCAGCCCTATCTCATAGGCGAACGCGGCGGCGGGCGGCGGCGGCGCGTGCTCGGCGGGCTCGGGCAGCTCATAGGGCAGCGGGGTATCGAAC
>WRLW01000075.1 GCA_009777435.1 Oscillospiraceae bacterium
CTCCACTATAATGGGGTGTTCCGGCCTCGGCGGCGCTTCGCGCGGCGCCTCCTTGGGCTCCTCGCACCCCTCCGTGACCACAGGCTCAGGGCGCGGCATGGGCTCAAACCACACGGAGCCGGGCTGTTCACAAACCTCCGCGGCTATCGGCTCAGGGCGCGGCGCGGGCTCAACCCACACGACGGCGGGCTGTTCCCGGATCTCCGCGTGTACCGGCTCGTGGCGCGGCATGGGCTCGAACCACACTCCGCCGTCCTCCCGGGTCTCCACGCGCGGCGCCTCGCGTCTCGCCGGCAGGGCCGTATAGCCGGGGCAGATGGTCAAAATCTCGCCGGGAGTGAGCATATCCGGGTTAAGGTGCGGGTTCTCGGAGAGCATAAGCTCAACGCTTGTGCGGTAACGGCGCGCGAGACGCGCGAGCGTGTCGCCTCGCCTGACGGTATACGTTATGCGTTCGGGGCAGCTCATCTTACCATTCCTTTCAATGCGCTTTATTAAATTTTATGAGACATATACGGAAATGTTTACGTTTTTTTGCGGCGCCCTGCATTATGGCCGCGCCGCCTGTTTTGAATAACGCGCGGTAAAAACCCGGTAAATTTAAGACTTGTCAAAAATGTCCGTGTGATATATAATCAGGGAATATTAGGGGGGGCTTAAATACGCCCCGGAGAGAGAGGTATGGACGGTGCAGCTTGCGAATATCAGAAACGTATGCCTTATGGGCCACGGCGGCGACGGGAAAACCACGCTGGCCGAGAGCCTGTTGTTCATGACCAAAGCCGCCGACCGCATGGGTAAGGTAGCGGACGGCAATACGGTGTGCGACTTTGACCAGGAAGAAATCCGCCGCAAGATATCCATAGGCTCCTCAATCGCGCCCGTGGAATATAACGGCTGTAAAATCAACCTGCTCGACACGCCCGGTTACTTCGATTTCGTCGGCGAGGTGCTGCAGTCACTGCGCGTCGCCGATATCGGCGTCATAGTCTGCGCCGCTAAGAGCGGCGTTAACGTGGGCGCCGAAAAGGCCTGGAAGCTGCTCGCCGGCCGGAAGCTGCCCCGCGCGTTTTATATATCGCGGATCGACGAGGAAAACGCCGACTTCTTCAAGGCCTACGCGTCCATAAAAGAAGCTTTCGGAAACAGCGTATGCCCGCTGTACGCGCCGGCCATAGAGAACGGCAAGGCTGTCGGCATCATCGACATCGCCGCCAAAAAGGCGGTCGGGGCCGACGGCAAGCCGATGGACATCCCCGCGGGCATGTCGGCCCAGATAGACGACCTGTACAACGAGCTGGCCGAGCATGTGGCCGAGACCGACGAGGCGCTTATGGAGCGTTTCTTTGAGGGCGAGGCCTTCACGGCCGACGAAATCACGAAGGGCCTGTCGGCCGGCATAGCCGGCGGCGACATAACGCCCGTGCTTTGCGGCTCGGCCATCAATAATATGGGCGGCGCCGAATTTTTGAAAGCGATCACCGCCTACGGGCCGTGTCCGGCCGGCCGCAAGGTCGAAAAGGGCGTTAAAAACGGCGAACCGGCGGAGCTTGCGATAGACCAAAACGGCCCGGCGGCGGCCATCGTTTTCAAAACGCTGTCCGACCAATACGGCAAGTTCTCGTTTTTCAAGGTCATCTCCGGCAAGGTTACGTCGGACATGACGCTTGTAAACGCGCGCACGGGTCAAAACGAGAAGATGGGCCATATATATGTCGTGCGCGGGAAGAAAAACACAGAGGTAAAGGAAATCGGCTGCGGCGATATCGGCGCGGTCTCCAAGCTGGCCGACCTCAAAACGGGAGACACGCTCTGCGACCCGCGCGCGGTTATCGAGCTTGAGGGCGTCAATTTCCCCGAGCCTTGCTACGCGCTGGCCTTTATGTCCAAGGTCAAGGGCGGCGAGGAGAAAATCGCCACCGGGCTTTCGCGCATATCGGAGGAGGATCTCTCCTTTATCGTCAAAAACGACGCCGAAACCAAGCAGTTTGTTGTTACCGGGCAGGGCGACATACATCTTGACGTTCTCTGTTCAAGGCTCAAAAGCAAATTCGGTGCGGAGGTCGAAACCGAGTCGCCGCGCGTGGCCTACCGCGAAAAGATTCGCAAGAAGGTCACAGGCGTCGAAGGCAAGCATAAAAAGCAGTCCGGCGGCCACGGGCAGTTCGGCTTAGTCATTATGGACTTTGAGCCGGGCGAAACCGAGGATCTTATTTTCGAGGAAAAAATCTTTGGCGGCTCGGTGCCCAAAAACTTCCATCCCGCCGTCGAAAAGGGCTTGCGCGAGCGCATACAGCGCGGCGTGCTGGCCGGATACCCGGTCGTCAACCTGAAGGCTACGCTGGTTGACGGCAAATACCACGACGTCGATTCGTCGGAAATGGCCTTCAAGCTGGCCGCCGGGCTCGCGTATAAAAGCGGCCTGCCGCAGGCCAGCCCGGTATTGCTTGAGCCTATCGGCTCGCTCAAGGTCTCCATACCCGACAGCTACACCGGCGATATCATGGGCGACCTCAACAAGCGCCGCGGGCGCGTCATGGGCATGAACCCCGCCGAGGGCGGCGGCACGGTGGTCGAAGCCGAGGCCCCCATGTCCGAGATGCACTCATACGCCATCGACCTGCGCTCGATGACGCAGGGGCGCGGCTCGTTCACGTTCAAGTTTGAGCGCTACGACGAGGCGCCGCCGATGGTGCAGCAGAAGGTAATCGAAAGCGCCAAGGCGCGCATGGAAGAGGACGACGATTAGAAAGCCCGGGCCGCAATCGTGTTCGTCAGACGCAAAACCCCTTGAAACGTCAATGTTTTCAAGGGGTTTTCGGTATAGTAGTAATAATGCGCGCTCACAGACACTCCGCCAGACGCGCGAATGCCTCAAGGGGCAGCGTCTCGCCGCGCGCCGTGGGGTCGATGCCGCAAGCCTCCAATGCCTCAACGGCGCGTTCGCGCGATATGGACAGACCGGCGGGCAGGGCGTTTATAAGCTGCTTGCGCCGCTGCGCGAACGCCGCGCGCACGGCAGGCTCAAACATCGGGTGCGCGCATCGCAGGGGCACGCGCTCAAGCGACAGCACCGCCGAATAGACCTTGGGCGGCGGTATGAACGCCGACGGCGGCACTTCCAAAACGACGCGCGCGTCGGCGCGGTTGCGCACAAACAGGGTGAACGCGCCGTAGGCTTCCGTGCCCGGGCGCGCCGTGATTCTCCGGGCGACCTCGCGCTGAACCATAACCGTAGCGCTTTCAAAACAGCCCGGCGTCAGGATGGCCGCCAGCAGCGGCGTGGTGATATTATAAGGCAGATTGGCGCACAGCTTCGGGCGCAGGCCCATGTCCCGAACTATCGCGGCCAGGTCGGTTTTCAGCGCGTCCGCGTGGCGCACCTCCACATTCTCAAAGCCGCCCAGCGTGTATTCAAGCACGGGCAGCAGGCGTTTGTCCGCCTCAAGCGCGATTACAACCGCCGCGCGTTTGGACAGCTCGGCTGTGAGCGCGCCCAAGCCCGGGCCGATCTCGACCACGACGGACTGCTTGTCCGCGCCCGACAGTACCGCGATGTCCTCGGTTATATCCGGCGCGGCCAAAAAATGCTGGCCCAGCGATTTCGAGGCGCGCAGCCCGAACCGCTTGGTCAACTCCGAAATCCCGCGCCTGTCAAAGCACACAATAAATACCTCCGTTTTCGCCCGCCGCCGGACTCGCCCGGCAAAGCAACTTGATTCTACAGGCATCCCGGCGTCCTGTCAATGGCAAAGCGCGGCGGACGCACAGCACCATCCCGGCACAGCGAAATTCGACACGCCATGTAGGGACGCACAGTGTGCGTCCGCGCGCCCCTACGCCCCCCCTAATACGGCGCCGAACGTACTTTGATTCCGCGTTTGGGTATGCGTATGGTAAGCACTATGCCGGCGTCGTCCTCGCTTTTGTCAAAGGCGGCCTGTATGCCGGCGCTGCGCATAACGTCCACGGCATGGCCGATGGTGTTCAGAAACACGCGCACGTCCTTGACTATATACAGCGTGCGGCCGGCCGGCTTTTTCGCTTTTGCGCTCTGCTCGGGCGACAGCACGCCGTCCACATAAGCGTCGGTCTGCGCCACGTTCATGCCGTTGACGATTATTGCCTCAAGCGCTTGGCGGCGCTGCTCCGGTTTTTCGAGACGCAGCAGCGCCCGCGCGTGGCGCTCCGTAAGCCCGTAATGGCGTATAAGCTCGACGGTCGGCTCGTCGAGCCTTAAAAGGCGCAGCTTGTTGGCCACCGCCGACTGCGACTTGCCGATACGCGCCGCCGCTTCCTCCTGCGACAGCCCGTAGAGGCTGATCAGCCGCCTTATGCCCTCGGCCTCCTCAAAGCAGTCAAGATCCCTGCGCTGGAGGTTCTCCACCAGCGCTATAAGCGACGACCGCTGTTCGTCGGCCTCCACCAAAATACACGGCACCTCCCTAAGCCCGGCCATACGGGCGGCCCGCAGCCGCCGCTCGCCGGCCACAAGCTCATAGCCGCCGGCCGCGTTTCTCACGGTCAGGGGCTGCAGCACCCCAAGCTGCCTTATGCTCTCCGACAGCTCTTTAAGGCCGTCCGGGTCAAACACCTTGCGCGGCTGGGCCGGATTGGGTATGATCCGGTTGACGCCGACCTTCAAAACGCGATCCCGCTCCCCGCGCGAAAACATACGCGCTCCCTCCTCCGTATTGCCGTTACTGTGATAAGCCCCGCGTTTATTGTCAATTGTTTATGTTAACTTGGGATTATTTTACAATAAGCCTTATACATATGCTGTCGAAACCGCGGATAAAAAAATATTTGCAAAAATTTCATTGAAATGACGGGCGCGCGTGATAAAATGGGAACCGGGACTTCTGAAAAAGCCAAAAAGGCGGGCACTATATGCTTTCGGTGCATAACCTCACAAAGCGGTACGGCGACCGCGCCGTGGTGGACAATCTGTGCTTCTCGCTTAATCCGGGCGAGGTGACGGGACTGCTTGGGCCGAACGGCGCGGGCAAGACCACCACCATGAATATGCTGGCGGGCTTTCTTGCGCCCACCGGCGGCTCGGTCACGGTAGACGGCATAGACGCGCGGCGCGACGCGCTGGCCGCCGCGCGGCACATCGGCTTCCTGCCCGATACGCCGCCCCTGTACCCCGAGATGACCGTTTTGGCTTATCTTGACTTTGTTTACCGTCTAAAGGGCGTGGCGGCGGTCGATAAAAAGGCGCATTTGGCCGAGGCGTGCGACGCCGCCGGCATATCCGGCGTACTGCCGCGCGTCATAGGGCGGCTGTCGCGCGGCTACCGCCAGCGCGTGGGGCTGGCCGCCGCGCTGATAGGCGACCCGGATATACTCATATTAGACGAGCCGACCGTCGGGCTTGACCCGAAGCAAATACGAGACCTGCGTTCGCTCATCCTTGAGCTTGGCCGCTCGCGCTCCATACTTATCTCAACGCACATACTGCCCGAGGTCAACGCGCTGTGTTCGCGCGTGCTGGTAATGCACCACGGCGTCATTGTCGCCGACGGCAAGCCCTCGGAGTTAGGCGCGCCCGCGCGGGACGGCGGCGAATACTGCGTCATACGCGTCGCCGACGGTCAGGGCGCAAACGCGCTGAGGGCGCTGAGGGCGCTCCGCGAGGTCTCCGAATGCCGCACGCGCGCCGCCGACGAGGACGGGCGGCTCGATATAGACGTCCGCTGCGCGCCTGACTCGCGCCCGCTGCTTACGCGGACGCTGACCGGCGCGGGCGTGGACGTGTACTCCATACAGCGCGCGCGGCGCGGCCTTGAGGACGTGTTTTTGTCGCTGACGCTCGACGACGCGGCCGGCGGCAAAGCCAAAAACGCGCGGAGGAAAGGGTCATGAGAATGGCGAGGGCGGCGCGCGGCGGCGGCTGTTTGGCCGTATACAGGCGCGAAATATACTCATACTACACCACCCCGCAGGGCTATGTCTTTACCGGCCTGTTCGTGCTGGTGCTGAACCTGTTTTTTTATTTCGCGAACGTGAGCGGGCGCGTCTCGTCGCTCGGCGCGGCCTTCGCGTTTATGCTGACTGTTTTGATGCTGACCGTGCCCGTGCTGACCATGCGGCTGTTCGCGGAGGAGTACAGGCGCGGCACCGACCGCCTTTTGCTGACCGCGCCGGTCACGCTGCGCGCCGTGGTCATGGGCAAGCTGATAGCCGCCATGACAGTGTTTGCCGTCGCGCTGTCAAACACCCTGATCTGGGCGGAGATCGTCGCGCTGTTCGGCGGCCTGAACACGGCCGAGTATATCGGCAACATATTCGCCATGCTCGCCTTCGCGTCCGTGTACATCTCTCTGGGGCTGCTGGTGTCGGCGCTGACCGGTAGCCAGACCGTCGCCGTGGTCGCCTCGCTGGGGGTGTTCGCGGCGCTGTTTCTGGCCGACGTCGCCGTGAGCATTATGCCCGACGCGCCCGCCACGCGCTTTTTGGCGTCGTTCTCGCTGTTCAAGCGCTATGACGCGTTCTCGCGCGGCGTTTTCTCTTTAACGGATATAGTCTTTTGCGTCACGGCCTGCGCGCTGTTTGTTTTCCTGACCACGGCCGCCCTCAGCCGGCGGCGCAGCGGTCTCAGGCATCGGTGGAAACGCCTGCTGGCGCTCGCGATACCCGGCCTCGCGCTGCTGGCGGCCGTAAATCTTTTTACCTCGGCGCTCGGCGAGCGCTATTACCTGAAGCTCGACATGACGCGCGGAAGGGTGTTCGCGCTGACCGGGCAGACCGTCGATATCCTGCGCGCGCTGCCCGAGCATGTGACCATTACCATGCTAACGCCGCCCAGCGAGCTTTCGGGCGTCGTTTACGACGACATGACCGGCGCGGCCTATCAGCTCTCCGACCTGCGCGAGGCGCTTGAGAAATACCGCTCGACGTCCGGCGGCAACCTTACGTTCAGATACGTCGATCCCGAGCTGAATCCGGGATGGCTGCAATCGCGCGACCTGACCGGGCAGGCCGGGTATTACAGCCTGATAGTCGAAAGCGAGCGGCGCGTCCGCGTGCTGTCGCTGCGCGACCTTTTCGAGACGCGAACCATGTATGACTACGACGGCGCGCCCATTCAGGAGATGACCATGGGCCTCAAGGCCGAGAGCGCCATCACGTCGGCCATATTAAACGTAGTCACCGAACGGCTGCCCACGGCCCCCGCCATACAGGGACACGCCGACTTCGCGCTCCAAA
>WRLW01000076.1 GCA_009777435.1 Oscillospiraceae bacterium
GCCTACGACCGCTTGAATATGTGGGGCGAGTACCTATACCTCTTTGAAACATCTCTCCGGGAAAAACGCCATATCCGCACCTACGGCGCAGAGCGGGATGATCCCGTTTTCAATTCATATGTACTGGGTCAAGACAGCCGCTTCAAATATGTCCACTTCCTGTATATCTGCGATTGGCGTTATAAAATTATACAGAGAAAATATGAGCGGTCGGGCGCGGGGAAAAGCGTCGAACATCTAAAACGGCACCAGCAGGATCAGTTGGAGGAAGCCGAGTTGAACAGTAGGTATATGGAGTTGAAGCGACTGTTTGAGTCCATATCAGCTAACCAAGCGTGAACATACATTGTGTTTATCATATTAACAGAAATAAACTGTCGAAGTGTGTCATCTGTGAAATAAACACGGAAACCGTTATTAAATATCATGCTTCCCCTCGAGCGATTAACGGAAATTGCTCTATGCGTAGAACGCGCAACGAAAAAAAGCCCCCGCATCCGGTTAAGGATGCAGAGGCACAGAGAGGAGGCGGCCACGCATGGCAGAGGACAAAACTGAAAAAGGCCGCCGCCGAAAGAATCAGAGGCAGACCGGGTCAAAGCTGTATCAGGCAGTTCTTGAGATAGGCCGCGATTCGGACGGAAAGCGCATCCGTAAATACTTCTATGGCAAAACCAACGCGGAGGCCAAAGCGCTGAAAGAAGCGTATAAACGAAAGCTCCAGCTCCAGCAGGGCGGCGGTATCGACCCGGCGGGGGAGAGCATGACCGTCAACGAGTGGGCGGATCAGTGGATGGCTTCGTATAAATCCACCACGGCGTACAGTACTAAAAGGATGTACGACACGGCTCTGCGCACGAAAATCAAACCGGTCATAGGAGAGATGCTCATAAAAGACGTGCGGCATCTGCACCTTCAGAAGTTGGTCAATGAATACGCTGGGAAATCCGAGTCCACGCTGGACAAGCTGCGGATCACGCTCGGCCAACTATTCAAAGCCGCCTATAAAAACCACCTAATCGAGCGAAACCCCGCCGAGGACATAAGTATGCCCTCCGGTACGTCCGGGTCGCATCGCGCGCTTGAACGCTGGGAAATTGACCTAATCGCGGCAAACTGGCAGCATCACCGCTGCGGTATATGGGTAATGCTCATGCTGTTCGCGGGTATTCGCCGCGGGGAAATGATGGCTTTGAAGTGGCAGAACGTCGATCTTGAGGGGAAGGTGCTTCGGGTAAGCGAAGCCGCTCATTTTGAAGGCAACTCGGCTGTAGACGGCAATACCAAAACAGAATCCGGCGTCCGGGATATTCCTATCGTGCCGCCGCTGTATGCAGCTCTAACGGTAAAGAAAGCAGGGTCATTGTCTGCCGGGTTTGTATGCACCGGCGCGTCGGGGGAACAAATAACATCATCAAGCCTAAAACGCGGCTGGGCTGGTATGCTCATAATAATGAATAAAGCGGCCAACGGGGAACCGCCTGAGCAAACCCCCGGCCGGCAGCCTACGCGCCTCGCCAAGGAGGAAAGAAAAACACTTACACCGGAGGCACAGAAAGAACTCGCGGCCAAACGTCGGGCCGAGTGGCAAAAAGTGAAATTCACACCGCATGATCTGCGGCACACATACGCGACCATGCTTTACGATGCCGGAGTAGACCCTAAATCGGCGCAGCATCTTCTCGGCCACAAGGATATCCGCATGACAATGCAGTTGTACACCCATCTAAGCGATGAACGCAAGACCGCGGCAAAGATGGCGATGGACGGCTATTTCAGTAAGTGGGGCGCGTATCCATCGGAGGATCAGACCGTCGTTACCGTAGCGGAAAACAGAATCTGAAAGGAATTGTTTTTACAAATGGCTGTATAATGGATGTACAAGTAAGCAACGGCGCTATTTACACATAAAAACAAAAAGCCTGTGGCCATTGAAACCACAAGCTTTTTTCATGGTCGGAGTGGCGGGGCTCGAACCCGCGGCCTCATGCTCCCAAAGCACGCACGCTACCAACTGCGCCACACCCCGATAAACAAGGGCAATTATACTACACGCCGCGCCGCTTGTAAAGAGGGCCCGCCCGCGCCGGAAAGCTTTGCTTTGTTTGGGAAATATATATGCGAGCATTACGGCGGCGGCGGGCAATACTAACCGCAGTGTATTTTTTGATTGCGGGTGTTTTGTCATGAAAAAATATTTTGCCCTGTTAACGGCCGTCATATTTCTGCTCTCGGCCTGCGGCTGCGCGGCATACGGGAATACGCCGCCGCGCGGCGGCTCCGATCTCCGCGCGGCCCCGCAAGACGGTTTGCCGTCTCGAGATGGTTTGCCATCTCGGGACGGCGCGGCGTCCGGTATGCCGGCCTGCGAGCCGGAGGAGGAGCGGGCATATACCATAATGGTCTATATGAACGGCTCCGACCTTGAGAGCGAAAACGGGGCGGCCACGTCGGATCTTATTGAGATGCTCGACTCCGGCGTGGATACCGACATCGCCAACATAGTTATCTTTACCGGCGGGGCCATACGCTGGCACAACGACTTGGTGCCGTCCGACGAGTGCGCCGTCTGGCGCGTCAAGGACGGGGAGTTAGTCAAGCTGGGAGGCGTGGGGCTGCTGAACATGGGCGACCCCGAGACCTTAGCCGGTTTTGCCGCTTACGCGACGCGCTCTTTCCCGGCCAGACGGTACGGCCTGATCCTATGGGATCACGGCGGCGGCTCGATAGC
The DNA here is from genome assembly GCA_009777435.1 of Oscillospiraceae bacterium. Lineage (GTDB taxonomy): Bacteria > Bacillota > Clostridia > Oscillospirales > UBA929 > WRMG01. The sequence goes on from WRLW01000076.1 coordinate 2,732, forward strand.
CGGCTACGGGCACGACGAGCTGTTCGGAAACAGCCGCCTGTCGCTTAGTGAAATGGACGACGCGCTGGCGCGTTCGGCGCTCCCGGAAAAAATGGCGTTTATAGGCTTCGACGCTTGCCTGATGGCCTCGGTGGAGATGGCCGTGGTGGCGTCGCGTTACGCGGATTACCTGATCGCGTCGCAGGATTTGGAGCCGGGGCCGGGCTGGGATTACGGCTTCTTGGCCGCGCTGAACGCCGACCCCGGCATGGACGGCGGCGCTATGGGCAAAATCATAGCCGACAGCTATTTCAGCTACTACGGCCGCCACACGGACGAAGGGCTTACGCTGTCGGTCACGCGGCTGTCCGAGGCGGGGAGCGTTATGGACGCGCTGGGCGCGCTGACCGGCCGCTGCACGGAGGAAATGATAGCAAACGGGGCCTTTAACACGTTAGCCAGACGCCGAGGCAAAACCAAATCGTTCGGCAATGGCAGCCGGCGCGACAACGACTGCGATATGGTCGATATAGGCGACATGGCGGCCAATCTGTCCGACATGTTCCCCGGCGAAGCCGCGGCGGTAGCCGGAGCGCTGGAACGCGCCGTCGTATATGAGCGGAATAACTCCGATATCGAGCTGGGCGGCCTAACGGCATATTATATATACGGCGGCAAAAAGGACGCCGCCGGCACGCTTTCGACTTACGCGGAGCTGGGCCTAAGCGCCGATTACACCAACTACCTGCAAGCGTTCGCGGACATGATGAACGCGGACGGGCCGCGCGCGGACGGGCGAAGCGCGGCGCCAAGCCTTCCCGAAGCGGACGACCTGCTTTCGGCGCATCTGACCGTATGGAAGCAGATGCCCGGCGCGAAAGGGCTGCAATATATGGCGGGCAAGCTTGAGGCCGCGGACATGTACGCCGGCGGCAAGCCCGACCTTAACGTCCGCTGGCCGGCCATAAACGGCGTGTTCGTGTGCCTCGACCGGACGGACAGCTCCGCGCGGGGCGTCGAATACGCCGTCCCGGTAAGGATAAACAACAGAGACGCCGATATCATAGTATTATTTTCAGAGAGCTGCCCCGACGGGAAAATCATGGGCTCGCGCTTTGAGGACGGCTATATTATCCAGAAAGGTCTTGAGCCTATAAACGACGGCGACAGGATATCGTTTTACCGCAGGGTGCGTAAAACCGGCGGCCCCTCGGCGGACGAATGGCGGATAGGCGGCGAGGTCATCGTAAACGGCGGCCCGAGGTTAGACTGGTATAAGCAGCGCGGCCCGCGCCGCTACTGCTTTCTGCTCACAGATTGGCGGCGCGAGGAGCGGTACACCGAATTTGAAAAGGTGCCCGGCTGACCATATCGACAAAAATTCCCTTATGCTATATAATTATAAAAGCGGGATTTGAAATACAAGGAGGAGACCGGACATGTCAAAGCTGAAAGCCGCCGTGATCGGCGCGGGCAGCACTTACACGCCCGAGCTGATCGAGGGATTCATCGACCGGCGGGAAGCGCTGCCGTTCGACGCGTTCGCCCTGATGGATATTGATGAAAAGCGCCTTGAGATTGTGGGCGGCCTCGCGAAGCGCCAGCTCGAGGCCGGAGGCTTCCGAGGCGAGGTCGTCCTGACGTCCGACCTCGGCCGCGCGCTTGACGGCGCGTCGTTTATATTCGGCCAAATACGCGTCGGCAAGATGGCGGCGCGCGTCGCCGACGAGAAGATACCGCTGAAATACGGTATGCTCGGACAGGAGACCACCGGCGCCGGCGGCTTCATGAAGGCGCTGCGCACCGTTCCCGTCATGCTTGAGTTGGCCGAGCGCGTGAAGCGCGAGGCGGCCGGCGATGCCTGGCTGATAAACTTCACCAACCCGTCGGGCATAATCGCGGAGGCCCTGCTGAACCTCACCGGCGTTAACATGATCGGGCTGTGCAACTGCCCCGTCAATATGCTCAGGGAGGTCGCGGCCGCGCTCGGAACCGGCGATTTTGACTATGAGTACATCGGCCTTAACCATTTAAGCTGGATTACCTCGGTGGTGAGGCGCGGCGAATCCGAGAATCTGGTGGCCGCGCTGTCGCGCAAGACCTCGGCGCCCATGAAAAACATCCCCGAAATCAAATACGCCCCGGAGCTGCTGAGCGCCGTGCCTTACATACCGTCGTATTATCTCAGCTATTTTTACGCGCGCGAGGAGCAGCTGCGCAAATGCCTCGAGGCCGAAAAGACGCGCGGCGAGGTGTGCCTTGAGCTTGAGAGTAAGCTGTTAGAGCAGTTCGCCGACATAAGCCTTACCGTAAAGCCGCCCGAGCTCTCGCAGCGCGGCGGCGCGCTCTATTCGACGGCGGCCGTCGCGGCGGCCGAATCCATCGCCAACGACAAGCGCGAGCTTCACGTTGTGGCCGCCAAAAACAACGGCGCCGTGCCCTTTATGGACGACGGCTACGCGGTAGAGGTGGTCTGCGAGCTGGGTAAGCGCGGCGTGTCGCCGCGTCCGGTAACGGTATACAACGAGTATATAGCCGGGATGATGAGGGCCGTCAAAGCCTATGAGAAGCTCACAGTCCGCGCGGCCGTCGAGGGCGACCGCGACGCGGCGTTAGCCGCGCTGATGGTTCACCCGCTTATAGGCGACTACGCCAAGGCGAAGCCCATGCTCGACGAGATGCTGGAGGCCAACCGGGCCTATCTGCCAAGATTTTTCAAATGAGCGGTCTGATATTGGGCATCGACGGCGGCGGCACCAAAAGTCATCTGGCGCTGTTTGACCCGCGCGGAAGCTGTGTGACGGCCGCCGCTTACGGCCCCCTGAACCACGAGGTCATGGAGGGCTCATTCGCGCAGCTCGAGGGCGAGCTGTCAGGTTTTATACACGCCTCGCTGAACGGCGCGGGCGCGCGCGCCGCGGACGTGGCCCACGCCTGCCTCGGGCTGGCGGGCGTGGACACGGCCCGCCAGCACGAGGCCATATCCGATATGCTGCGGCGGGCCGGGCTTACGGAATTTACCCTGTGCAACGACGCCTATCTCGGCGTGTTCGCCGGCTGCCCGGAGGGCGTCGGTATTTGCGCCATCAACGGCACAGGCTCCACCTTGGCGGCCGTTGACCGCGGCGGCGTGTCCGTTCAGGTGGGCGGTATCGGGGATATTTCAGATGATCGCGGCGGCGGCGGGTGGTACGGCTCGCGGGCCTTGGCCGCCGTGTATAACGAGATGTTCAAATGCGGGCCGCCGACCTCGATGCGGGCGCCGCTTTTCGAGATTGTCGGCGCGTCCGGCAAGCGGGATTACGTGGAGACCATAACCTCGAAGATAGACGGCGGCAAGCTCGACTACGGCGCGCTCAACCGTTTGGTTTTCAAGGCGGCCGGCGACGGGGACGCCGTGGCGGCCGGCATCCTGAAAATGTCGGCGGAGCACTACGCGGGCGGCATCGCCTACCTCGCCGGCGAGCTTGATTTCGGCGGCGGGACTCTTTATGTGACGCTGGCCGGCTCGGTATTCGTAAAGGAAAAGGTCAGGCTGCTGCCCGGCCTTATAGGCGGCCTTGTCCGCGAAAAACTGGACGGCCGCCCCGTCAGCTTCGTCAATTTAGACGTCCCGCCGGTGGCCGGGGCCGTCCTGCAAGCCGCCAAAAAAGCCGGCGCGTCCGTCACGCCCGCCGCCGTCCGCGCCGGACTGTCGGCCGCCGGACTGTAAGCTCTCGCGGCCTGAGCGCGGAGGCAGGAGTGTGGTTGCCTCCGCGCTAAAAAAATTTATTCTTTTCTATTGACAATAAAGATAATATTGACTATACTGTATATAGTGTTATTATGGAAAGGGGCGAAGCAATGCGAATCATAGTGTCAAACCGCTCCGGCATCCCGATCTACGAGCAGATAAAGGAGCAGATCAAGGCCGCGATTTTCTCAGGCGAGCTGCGTGAGGACGACCTGCTTCCATCCATAAGGCAGCTCGCGCGGGATCTGAAAATCAGCGTTATCACGACCACCCGCGCTTACAGCGACCTTGAGCGGGAGGGGTTCGTCGCGAGCGTGCAGGGAAAGGGCTGTTATGTCCTGCCCCGCAGCGCCGAGCTGGCGAGGGAAAACGCCATGCACAGGATGGAGGACGGGTTAAGCGCGGCCATCGCCGCCGCGAAAGCGGAGGGCATAACAAAAGAGGAAATAATAGAGCGGCTGAATCTGCTATGGGAGGATGATTGAAATGACAGTATTTTATGTTATTGGCGCAATCGCGGTAATCGTTGGCATTATCAGATTGTACTTGTACGTTACGAGGGGGTATAGAAATGGCAAGTAATATCTTGGAACTGCGCGGACTGTGCAAGGAATATGGTTCGTTTAAGCTGAGGGACGTGTCCTTTAACGTGCCGCGCGGCTACATCATGGGCTTCATCGGGCCGAACGGCGCGGGGAAAACGACAACATTGAA
>WRLW01000077.1 GCA_009777435.1 Oscillospiraceae bacterium
ATCAGACGTTCTTGATATGCCGACCGTCTTCATCTCCGCAAACGTCCAACAGACAGCGATGATATTAAGCGCCGACAATGTCAGCCGTGAAGAATTTGTAAAGCAGATGGTATCGCTTGCGATAAACGCAGACTTTTTGGACGGATTTTGGTTTATGTTTGAAGCGGACAAATTTGATGATAACGCCGCGGCGTACATCGGAAGCGATTACGGCATATTGCCTGACGGCCGGCTGTTTCAAGGCTTCGTCGCACAAGAAGGCAATGGAAACGTTACGTTTATTCCAATGTCAGAAGCCGAAATAGCGGAGACATACAGTGAAGACTATTACACCGAAGCGATGCGTACAGGAGAATTGGCCATTATATCGCCTTACAGGGACATAATAGACGGTGTAGCCATTGATATGGTAACAGTATGCGCGCCTATCATTACCCAAAATGGTGATCGAGTCGGTGTTTTAGGCGCAGATATTTCTCTTGACTTTATTCACGGTTATTTACAGGCACAGGAGGTTTTTGACACAGGCTATATAGTCCTGACTGATGAAGAAGGCACAGTTATCTATTCCCCTGACGAAGCTCATTGGATGAAGAATAAAAGCTCCGTCGGGCTTGATTATTCCAGTTCGCCGAGCCAGGGAGTTTATGAAACGGTGAAGTCAGTCATAAGCGGCAAAGACAGCATGGTGCTTACGTCTCCCATACGCTTCAGTTATAACGACAGCGTGTATTATCTCTCCATTTCCGCGCCGCTTTCTGAAATAAACGCGCAGTCCAACAGAATTCTCGCTATCCTCGTAATTGGAGCCTTAATCAGCATCATTCTGGTTTCTGTTGTCATTTACTTTTCGATTGCGCGTATGCTTCTCCCGATAGTTGAAACAGCTAAGTTCTTCAATCAAGCGGCAACAACCGGAGAGATTACCTGCTCTCCCGAAGTGAATAGTATGTTCAACCGTTTCAAGGAAAGCGGCGACGAAATCGGGCAGTTGATAACTGACTGCGACCGCTTCATGGATCACATGATCCGCGTATCGGAGGAAATGGAACGTATCGCGGGAGGCGATTTGACCATTGATGTGGTCACTCTTTCCGGCAGGGACACCATCGGCGTTTCTTTAGCGAAGATGGTGGAAAACCTCAGCAGCATGTTCAGCGAAATCAACAGGTCCACCGCGCAAGTTTCCTCCGGTTCCAGACAAATATCGGAAGGCGCGCAGACCTTAGCAAGAGGCGCGACCGAGCAATCCGCGTCAATAGATGAGTTGTCAGTCTCTATCGCCGAGATAGCGAACAGGATAAAAGAGAATGCAATAATGGCTGAAGATGCCGCAAAGTTCATCGGCACAATCAAAGAAAACGCTGAAAGTGGCAGCCGGCAAATGGACGCGATGATTTCTGCTGTCAATGAAATAAATAACGCCAGCAATTCAATAAGCAAGGTCATCAAGGTGATCGACGACATCGCCTTCCAAACGAACATCCTTGCCCTCAACGCGGCGGTGGAAGCGGCGCGTGCCGGCCAGCACGGCAAAGGTTTCGCGGTCGTCGCCGAGGAAGTCCGCAACCTCGCGGCCAAGAGCGCGGAAGCGGCCAAGGATACGGGCAGCCTGATAGCCAACTCTATCGAGAAAGCGGAGCTGGGCGCGCGTATCGCCGACGAAACGGCGGCCAGCCTTGATGAAATCGTGGCCGGCATCAACGAGTCGAGCCGTATTGTCCTCGATATCGCTAAGTCAAGCGAGGAGCAGACTGCCGGCATCACCCAGATTAACAAGGGCATAGATCAGGTGGCGCAGGTCATACAGCAAAACAGCGCGACCGCGGAGGAGAGCGCCGCCGCTTCCGAGCAGATGAGCGGTCAGGCGAATATGCTCGAGGAGCTTATCTCGCGGTTCAAGCTGAAGGACGGCGCCCGCCCGGCCGCGCGCCTACACGCGGCGCCCCAAAGGCAGCTTGTTATGCCCGAAAAGACGACCTACGCGCCCCCCATGGCTGACGGCGGCGATTTCGGAAAATATTAAGCGGCGCCCCGATTTTACCCCTTGACATTTCTCACACCTTGATTTATACTGTAACGGAGTGATGGGGAAATGAACGCGTTATCAATGCGCGCTTATTTCCCCATTCTTTGGTAAAGGAGGGCATGTCATGAGTTTGCGCAGGATCCTTTATACCATGTCCATACTTATGACCATATTGCCGCTGCTTTTGTTTACCATTTCCGAGTACGGCGGAGCGAACAACAGGATGATCGAGGTGCGGCAGGCCGCTTTGCAGGAGTTCGCGTATTCAGAGGGACAGGAGATCATACGCGTTACCGAACAGCTCAAATCTCAGCTATGGGCGTATAACCGCGTAATCACGGCGGAGCCCGAAGCCGATTACGGAGACCCGATAACACTGTCGCGCGCGCGCGACATTATGGCCGACGCCGTTTTCGAGTGCGGAAATACCTTATCCGGCGCTTTTAAGGTCTCCGGCATATATCTTATTGATTCCGACGGCGTTGTTTTGGTTTCGTCGGACGACGGGGCCGTAAATTCTAAATTGGAGAGCCGGTCGCTCAGCGCTTTGCTGAACAGCGACGGCTTTTTTATGACTCCCATCACACACGAAAGCGCTCTCGGACTGCCTTCGGGCGTCTGGGTATCGCGCAGTGTGGGCGGCGACCGGAATCTGGCCGCCTTTATAAACGCGGAGGTCTTTGAAAACCGGCTCAGCAGGCTTAGGCTTGACCAGACGGGGCACGCGTTTTTGGTGGGCGGCGACGGCACGCTCAGGACGCAATCGGATTTCGGCGGCTTCGGGACATATATAGACGACCCGGCGCTGGCGCCGCTCGTAAAGAATTACGCCGCCGGCACGGCGCCCGTTATGGGATACGGGCAGACGGCGGCCGCCGGAAAGAAAAGCGTCTTTGGATATTACGTTCTGCCGGAGCTGGAAAGCTATGTGCTGGTGATTCAGGATACGGCCGAGGTGCTGTCGCCTAACCGTGATTTCCTGTTCGAGGCGGTGCTTACGTCCGCGCTGTTCGCGGTGCTGTCGTTCGTACTTTTCATCCCGTTTATCAAGCGCAACATAATAGTCCCGATTTCAAGACTGCGCAAAAGCATGGCCTTGGCTTCGGAGGGCAAGTACCAGCACTGCGAGCTGGACTTGAAAAACGAGGTCGGCGCGCTGGCGGAGGGCTTTAATCATATGGTAGACCGCGTTAATACCACGTTTACCAATCTGCAATCCGCAAACGCCGCGCTTCGCGAGGCGGAGGATCGCCTTAAAACGGAAAAGGAGCGCATACTTGTCAGCGAACTGCGCTTCAAGCAGGCGGCCGACATTTCGACCATAGCCGTATTTGAACTGACGCTACGCGACAACAAGTTCTTTTGCAGTGACAGCTGGGAGAAAATCACGTCGTATCCGCCCATGGATATTTTCCCGAAGGATTATGTCGTCCGCTACATAGTCCACGCGGACGACCGCCGGAAGCTGCTTCACTGGGAATCATCCGACAAAGCCACCCGTTTTGACGAGGAGATACGCTTCCTTACTAACTACGGCGAATACAAATGGCTGCATATCATAATGACCAACGTGGTCGAGGACGGCGGTAAAACCGATAAGATAATCGGTTCTATAACCGATATACACGAGAGCGTCGCGGCCAAGCAAAAGGCGACCCACGCGGCCTACTACGACACGCTGACGGATTTGCCGCGCCGCACCCTGTTCTCGAAGGACATCGACCGGCGCCTCGACAAAATAAACGGAACCGCGTGGGGCGCGGTCTACCTTATATCACTTGATAAGTTCAAGCAGATAAACGACATATACGGGTTCATGGTCGGCGACAAGACCATAATTTCCATAGCTTGCGAGTTGGGCCGGTGTTTTTCACAGGATATGTATCTGGCGCGCAACTCCGGCAACAGCTTCCTGCTCTACGGCGAGTACCCGCGCATTTCGAGCTATGTCCATGAAACGTGCGAGAAGATTGTCGAATTATTCAAAACGCCTTTTGTGATAGACGAGCTGAGTATCGAGGTGCCCGTGCATGTCGGCGCGGCGATGTACCCCGACCACGGCCACGATGTGAACGAGCTGATACGCAACGCCGATATCGCGATGTATGAGGCGCGCGGCAGCCAGCTGGCGGAATGTTATTCGGTGTTCAATTCCGATATGCTGTATAAGGTGGAGCGCACGCATCAGGTCATGGAGGTACTGCGCAACTTTGAGGAATCCAAGGCGATGTATATACAATACCAGCCTATCGTGCGCGCCTCGGATCGCTCGTGCTTAGGCTTCGAGGCTTTGGTCAGGATGGATACCAGCCCGATCGGCTTTATATCGCCCGTTGAGTTTATACCGCTCGCCGAGCAGAGCAAGCTTATCATCCCGATAGGCAAGGCTGTGCTTAAGGAATCCTGTACGCGCGCCAAGGAGCTGATCGACAGCGGGTATGAGTTTGACCATATCTCGGTCAATGTGTCGAGCGTGCAGTTAAGCGACCCCGCTTTTGTGGACACCGTGCTTGGCGTGCTTGAGCAGACCGGGCTTCCAAACGAGAAGCTCCAGATAGAGGTTACTGAGAGCATGATGATCGAGCATATCGAGGATTCCATAATGAAGCTCGACCGCTTGCGCAACAGCGGGATATCTGTGGCGCTGGACGACTTCGGAACGGGATACTCCTCGATGAAGTATCTGCGCTCAATACCGCTCGACGTTATAAAAATCGACAAGCATTTCATAGACGAGCTTGATCAGGGGATGCAGAAGCTCTTCGCCTTTACAATGATACAGCTCGCGCACGACATAGGGCTGGCCGTGGTGGCCGAGGGTGTGGAATCCGAACGCCAGTTTTCGCTGCTGCGCAAGCACGGGTGCGACTTCATTCAGGGCTACAATATCAGCCGCCCGATTTATTCCCATGATATTGAAAGCTTCCTTGATAACTACCAGCGGGAAATCAGCAAACGGGCGTAGAACACGCGATTTTCGCAATGACTTTCGACAGCGCGCGGGAAGGGTTCACACCCTTCCCGCCGTCATTTGGATATTAGCTGAAGGCCCAGCTTAAAAGTCCGCCCTTTTTATCTTCCTTATACTTGAGCGCGCTGTATGCCATCTGAATGGCCTGCTCGCGCGTCACGGCGCCGTCAAAGCCCGTTTCATACAGCGGCATGTCCGCCGCGCTCAGGTTGCTGATGGCCTGCGCCGCCCAAACGGGTATCTCGACGCCGCCTGAGAATACCGGCGCTACGCCCGCGTTGGGCATCCGGCAAGCGTTGTTGACCAAGACCGCGGCCTCGGCAAGCGTCATGGCCCTGTCCGCGTAAAACGCTTTTCTGCCGTCGCCGGTGTTGACGCCCGTTATGACGCCCGCTTTCAGCGCCGACAAGGCATAGGGCTTTAGCCATGACGGGATATCGGCGTCGTCCGCGAATCCGGTGCGGGTCGCGTCGAGACCGTCATGAAGCCCGAGGGCGGTCATCATAAGCGCGAGGAATTCGCCGCGCGTCATTTCGGACTGGGGGTTAAAGTAGTATTTATCCCCGATTTTTTCGCCGATAAACAAGCCCTTTTCGGCCATCTTCAAAGCCGCGTAGTGCGCCGCGCTGCCGTCCATATCGGAGTATGCCACGCGCGACGGCGCTTTTTCAATCACGATGCTGATTTTGGCCTCATTCGACTCGGTTCCCGACGAGTCTATGGCGACATAAGTCATGCTGTCGCGGCCCGTCTTGTTCTCATACGGCGTGTACTTAAACGAACCGCCGTCCATGATCTCCACGCTGCCGCGCTTGGGCTTCCCGGTGATCTTATAGGTCAGCGGGTCGCCGTCGGGATCCATTGCCTTGAAAAGCTTTATGGCCGTGATATTCTTGCAGGTCTCAACCGAAAAGTCCTCGGCGACGGGCGGGCGGTTCTCCTTGCCAAGCAGGTTGATATTTACGGTCACTTTCTCAAGGTCGGTTTTCTCGTTGAAAACCGGTAAAAATGAGAACTCCGTGTTGATAACGCGCGATGTCTTGGGGACGAAACGCAGGGAATCCAGGGTATCCGCCGTTATGGCCTCGCCGACCATAAGATCGCGCGCTCCAAACTTTAGCGTCCCGGAGCTTTCGTCGGGCAGTCCCGCGATAACGATGCCCTTTAGGGTATAGCTGTCGTTGATGCGGCTCAGGAAGTCGTCGGCCGTGAATTGGATGTCGGCGCCGCCCAGACCGGTCTTGGAAAAGGTATACATGACCGGTTCGGCGGAGTCCTCCGCGGCGCTGCCGTATAGGCCGTCCGCGCCGCCCAGCGCCGCCGCCGCGATCACCGCGGCGCAAAGCGCGATGCTGAATAGTCTCTTTTTCAACATAATTTCCTCCTTCGACGGTTGATTGCCCTCTTAGTGTTTGCCCCATTACGGAATATTATTCCTGAAATAGATTTTTTTATATTTTTAAGCGCGCAAAAAAAAGCGCTCCCGCGGAGCGGGGCGCAATTTTTATATTACCGATATTTATAGTCCGTTTCCAGCGTCACAACGGCGCCGGCGTCCTGTGAGAACGCCATATAATTATGCGGCGCGCCTGAGTTCGCCACCAAAGCGTAACCGTCGCCGGCCATTTGGGCCGCGGTCTCACGGCGGGCCTCCGAGTTTACGTCGCGATCCGCCGTCCCGTAAGACAGCAGGTTGCCGTAGGCGTTGTCCATATACGCGTTGCCGTAATACGGATCCGTGCCGCGCCAGCCGCCTGAGTAAAACTCCACCCACGCGTGCGGCAGCGGCGCGCGCGTATAGGAGTAGGGCGTCATCGCGGTACTCAGGTTCAGGCCGCAGACCGTTCTGGCCGGGATGCCGGCCGCGCGCAGCAGACTGACCATCAAATCCGCGTAATCGCCGCTGTCAATCCTCAAATCCGACGCGTCCGCCGTCCCGTTCTCGTATGCCGCCCGCCGCGCGGCACGGGATATATAGTCTGTCATTATGCGGCCGCCCGAGAAAAATTCGTTCAGCTCGTCGGCGGGGATACCGCTGTCGCGCGCCTTGGCCCACGCGTGCGCGGCGCTGGAGTAAAACACATATTCATTGATGTCCAGAGCGACCGCCATGTCGGTTCCGGGCTCCAGCG
>WRLW01000078.1 GCA_009777435.1 Oscillospiraceae bacterium
CCCATTCGGTCTATGCCGTCACGGCGCGAACCGGCGCGGACGCCGACGGCGCGTTTTCCAGATTGTCGATAGAGGGTCACGACGTTAAGATAATAGCGCTTATGCCCTTGGGCGCCCCGGAGCGCCCCGCCGGCGGTACGGGCGCCGAAACGCCTCATGGCAGGGAGCTGTACCGCGTGCCCGTAAAGGTCGGCGACGACATAGCCGTTGTGCTGGGCGAGGCCATGAGCCTGATATGAACCAAAAAAGAGACAATAACATAACGGGAGTGCGCGACGTGCGCTCAGGAATGGGCGAGATGTCCGGCGGTATAGCCGCGCTTCTGCAAAGCGCGCTGCTGATGGATTCGCTCGCGTGCGCGCTGCTCACCGCGGGAAGCGCCGCCGCGCTGTCGGAGTTTACGGTATTCGCAAACGACCCGGCGGCGTATCTGATGCTCGCGGCGGCGGCGGCGGCCGTTACAGCCGCGTTAAGCCGCAGGTGGTGGCTCGCGCCCGCCGCGGCCGTTTGCGCCGCCGTTTACGCGGCGGCCGGCTGGGTCTATGCCGGCGGGGAGCCCTATTGGAGGCCGTTTTTAACATGGATAGCGTCGGGTGCGGTGTATCTGGAAGGCGTCACCGAACCCGGCTTTTTGACCGTTACGCGCGCGCTTGTGGTATTCGCCATCGCGCCGGCCCTGTTCGCGCTCATACGCAAGCTGTTCTGTTTCCCGGTTTTGCTGGCCCTACAGGCCGCCGCGCTGATTTTGCCGGGCGTTGCCGTAAACGCGGATATGTCGGCGCCCTTGTGTATGTGCGCCGCCGGGCTTATCATACTCTTGCCGCGTGTTTACGCGCGCCGCATAGAACGGTCGGGCGTCACGGCCGAGGGCCGCGTCGTGCTGAGGGCGCGTATGCAGGCCGTCGCGGTTCCGGCGGCGGCGTTAGCTGTCGCGGCAAGCATGTTGTTTATACCCGAGAACACCGGCGCTTGGAAGTCGCGCAGGCTCGGTAATCTTATAAATGACCTCGGCATGGTATTCAACGGGCCGTTCGGCAGCTGGCCGGAAGCGTCGTCGAATTTCAATTTATACCGCTTTGGGTTCCAGCCCGACGCCGTTCGTCTGGGAGGCCCGGTCAGGCTCGGCGGGAATAAAATCCTTGAGGTCGCCTGCGAGCGGCCGGTGCTGCTCAGGGGGCGGGTGTTAGACTACTATACCGGCGATATATGGCTCATAGCCGCGCCCGACGGCGATATGCGCTTTGGCAGCCTTTTAATGCGCGGGTACAGGCGCGCCGCCTTCGACGCGGATAAGCCGTATGGCTCCAAAGAGGCCGCGAGGCTGTATGACAGGCTCACAACCGCTATGGATATCAATATATGGCATGAGGACTCCACATTCACGACACTGTTCGCGGCCGGGGCGGTCAGCTCCGTATCCTTTGACAGGCGGCTTACGGCGCCGGAGGCGTATTTCAACATGCGCTCGGAGCTGTACATGCACGCCCGTATGCCGTGGCGCGCCGGCTATACGGTGCGTACGCGCGTTTGGAATACCGGCATGAGGGACTTTGACGCGCTGTTTGTAAGCCTTGAGCGGCTAACCGGCGCCGACGCGCGCTATGACGCGATTTTCAGGCGCTATACCCAGCTGCCCGAATCACTGCCGCCCGAGGTGCGCGCCGCGGCGGACGATATAACGAGGGACGCGGGGTCGCCCTATCTCAAGGCGCAGGCCATAAGCAGATGGCTGGCGGAGAATTTTGAGTATACGCTCGAACCCGAAATGCCGCCCGAGGGCGTTGATTTCACGGCGTGGTTCATAGAGAGCGGCGAGGGCTACTGCGTCTATTACGCCACGGCCATGACCGTGCTGGCGCGCTGTGCGGGCCTGCCCGCCAGATATGTGCAGGGCTTCGCGCTGGAGAGTATCCCCGGCGCGGGCCGGTATCAGGCCACGGGAAAGACCGCGCACGCTTGGAGCGAAGTGTATTTTGAGGGTATCGGCTGGCTGCCTGTGGATCCGCTGTCATGGAGCGCCGAGGAACCCATGAACGAGGAGCTTCCCCTTTATGAGCCGGAGATCGGCTACTCGCAGAGCCAGACGAGCCATTCCGGCCCGAGCGTGACGCCGTATGTCCCGGACGAGGAGACGCAGGCCGCGTCCGATGCCGCCGGGCGTCCGTGGCCGTGGGGCGCTATATTGACGGCGGCGGCTATGGCCGCCCTGACCGTTTTCGCGGTGCGGGCGGCAATGGGCGCCAAGAAGCGGCAATGGACGCTTGAGCGCGTGCGGCGGCGCTACGCCGGGACGTCGGCCCAGCTCGGCGCGCTGTACGCCGACACACTGCGCCTGCTTAAACTGTGCGGGTTAGAGGTAATGCCGGGCGAGACGCTTGAGACCTTCCCGGAGCGCGTGGATCTGCATATAAAGTTTAACGGCGCCGCGCTGAAAGAGACCGCCTGCGCGCTCAGCCTCATGGAATTCGCAGGCGCCGCGCCGTCGGAAGCCGACGCGGAGCGCGCCTGCCTGTACCACGCGCTGTTGGAGGCGCATGTACTCGAACTAATAGGCAAGACGCAATACCTGTTCAGACGCGCGCTGCGCCGGGGCGTATAGGGCAGCGCGGAAGGCGCGGCACGGCGGTCTATCATCTGATAGGCCGGCGTTTTTATAACCAAAAAAATTACAAACATCTTGATTACAGCGCGAATAACAGGTATAATCAAAACAGACTGGGGGGCGGAGCCATATGTTAAGGTTAAGATACCGCGCGGCGGCGCTGCTGACGGCCGCCGTGCTGTGCTGCGCGTCATACGGCGCGGCGGCGGTGTATTCGGACATGGCCGGGCGGCCTGAGGCGCGGGTCGTATCGCGCTGGAGCGATTATGGCGTGCTGACGGGCAGCCAAGACCGGTTTGATCCGGACGGCCGGCTGACGCGCGCGCATCTGGCGGTTCTGCTGCAGCGGCTGCTGCGGCATCCGACGCAGGCCGAGAATACATATTCCGACCTGCGCGGCGACGAGTGGTACGCTCGCGACGTGCTGTGCGTGTCGGATCTGGGCGTTATGCAGGGCAGCGACGGAAGGTTTTATCCCGATCAGGTCATGACCCGCGAGATGGCGGTGTCGGCTCTGGCGCGCGCCTTTTATATAAGCGAGAATTCCGACGTCAGCATGTTTTCCGACCGCACTGAAATTTCACTGTGGGCGGCGCGTGACGTCGGGGCGATGGCAAGCGCGGGATACCTGAAGCCGTATGCCGACGGTACGTTCCGCCCAAAGGCGGCCATGACGCGCGTTGAGTTCGTCATGCTGATAGACGCCATGTTCGGCGGCTATTTCAACACAGCCGGCAGCTATCCCACCCGCGAAATAGCGTCGAACGCCTTGGTCAACACCAGAAACACGACATTTTTCTACGCAAAGGTCGCGCAAAACTTCTATGTCACGCCGGGAGTCGGCGACAGCATTTTATACTTGTATAACTGCACCGTAAACGGTACGGTATACCTGAGCGGCGGCGGCGACGTGCGCGTGATGGATCCCTCCGAGCTGACCATACCCGATATCACCACGTCCACCTACACCTCAATGGTGGTCGGCGTGGCCATAAACCGCATAGTGGTAAACGCGCCCTGGGACATGACGCTGTTTACGTCGCCCATAGCGCGCGTCTATGAAACGGTATATGACGGGCCGGGGCGCTCGTATACATACGGCGGCAAGACGGAGCTGCTGCGCGTACAGGGCGCGGACACCTCGCTCTTTCTCAGGAACGCCCTTATTATGGATCTGCGCGTCGAGGCGCCCGGCGCGAGCATACGCGGCATGTCGGCCACCGTGCAGAACATGACCGTATCGCATCCCACGCGGTTCGACGGCTTTATCAATGTGTTCAGGGCCACGGTCGAGCCCGGCGGCTCGGGCGCCGAATTCAGGCAAAAACCGGTGCTGCTGACATTAAGGCCGGGCGTGTCGGTCACAGTTGACGGCAGGGAGTATTCCAACAACGGGACGGAAGATATGATCGTGCGGTAGAAAACGGCCGGACAAAAAGGGAACCGGGGCGGCGCGCCGCCCCGGTTTTTTGCCGTCACTGCCGCTCAAACTGGCTCTCGTGCTTAGGGAAGAAATCGAACCTCGGCTCAAGGAATTTCAGCCTGTGCGCGCCCGGGTCGGCCACGAAGAAGCTTATAGGCTCGAAGATGTGCGCCCAGTCAAAAAAGTTGTCCGGCATGTTAAGGTATTCGGCCAGCAGCTCCGTGCCGCGCGGCGCTATGGGATGCGCCAGCACGGCCGCGACGCGCGTCATGTGCAGGCAGTCGGCCAGCGTTTGCATACGCGCGGCGTTGCAGCCGTCACCGCGCGCGCCGGCGGCGTCGGCCTCCTTCATGCGATTTGACCAATGCTTGTTTATGCCGCGTATATACCCGTCGAGCAGGTTCATCATCTGATGGAACTCACAGCGCGACATCAGCGCCTCATAGTCCAGCGCGGCCTCGGCGGCCGTTTCGACGGCCTCGGGCGACGGTTCGGCGTCCGGCAGACGGCCGTCCGTGTACTTCTGCGCCGTGTAGAAGCATGACCGCGCGACGCGGTTCAGCACGTTGGTAAACAGACCGCCCTCCTTGAGAACAGGGTCGCTGTCTCCGGGCTTGGCTTCGGGATTGAGCGGCTTTGGGTGTATGCCGACGCTGCGCAGGCTCAGGCCCAGCCCGAGGAAATGCGCGCGCAGCTGCTCAGGTGTGTAGTATTCAAGCAGCTCGCGCGCCATCGGCGGCTTCACCGCCGAGCTTGAGCTGGCCTTGCGGCCCAGAAACAGCATATGGTGGTTAACTATAAGGTCGCTCATGACCAACTGCCCGGCGCCGGGCGCCGCCGACGGCTCGCGGCCCTGCATACCCATAAACATGGCCGCCTGCGCGGGGCCGTAAAAATACAGGTTGTCCTGTCCTATGAATTGGTATACGCGCGCGCCGCCGCCGCACCACCAGCGCTTCCACGCGCCGGGATCCGTGTCGCCCCGCGACTCAAGCAGCGTCTGTGTGAACGAGATGGGGGCCCACAGCGACTCCGGCCATACCCATACCGTAAGGCCGTCCAAGCCCTCCAGATCGGGCGCGGGAACGCCCCATTCGATGTTGCCGGTCAGCCTGAACGGCACCAGCGTTTTGCCCGTCCTGTACCGTATGCCCGCCGCGCTCAGGGCGGCGCAGGCCGTCTCGCGGCCGGACAGCTCGCCGAACGCGAGCGTTACGCTGGTGGATTTTCCGTCGTCCCGCAGGTTATACGGGGGCAGCGGCAGTGAGGCGAGCGCGCCGAGGTATTCGCGCTTGAGGTATATGACGGGCGGCTCAAGGAATTCCTCGATGGAGCTGACGGCGGCCGCGCGGCTGCACGGGCGCTCTTTGAATTCCGCTATCCACTCCGACAGCGGCTTTTGGAAGCCGCCGAGCTTCAAGTACCAGTTGGTCACGTCGCGCATTTCGGGCGCGGCGCCGGTCAGCGCGCTCTTGGGCGCGATCAGATCCTCCGGGCGGTACTGATGCCCGAGGTCACATTCATCGGCGTAACCGGCATCGGACTTGCAGCCGGCTATCGGGCAATGCCCGGACACCTGGCGGCCGTTCAGGAAAACGCCGCGCTCGGCATCGTAGAACTGGGATGTGGTCAGCTTTTCCAAAAAGCCGTTTTTGTAAAGCGTGTCTATAAAATGCGCGGACATTTCACGGTGTATCTCGGCCGCGCGCCCGATAGACGACCCGGCGAACAAATCTATGTCCACCAGATAGTCATTCAGCGCGGCGCGCTGAAGCCCGTGGTTGCGCTCGACGAACTCCTGAAGCGAGCCGTCGAAGCCGCCGGACTCCAGCAGCTTGCGGTACTGCTCGGTGATGGGCGACCCGTAGCAGTCGGTGCCTGATACGAATATCACATTCTCGCGGCCGATGCGGTCGCGCAGAAACCGCGCGAACGTGTCCGCGTGGACGAACACGCCGCCTATATGACCGAAATGCAGCTCCTTGTTGCCATAGGGCATACCGCCCGTGATTACGGCGCGCTCCGGGAACACCGGTCTCGCGTTCATTTTCTCTTCTCTTGTCATAACGTAACCGCCTCATTTCTTGGGTATTATAACACAGCCGCCGCGCTTTTGCCAATACACTTGCCATTGGGCGGGCGGGTGTGTTACAATATATAAGGGATCCCGGTTCTTATGAATGGAGTGAGACGCATGAATATGATACGCGACCCGGGCTTGGCCGGGGAGGGCATACGCAAGATCGAGTGGGCAAAGTCATATATGCCCGCGATAGGCGAAATCGAAAAGGAATTCGCCGTGTCACAGCCCTTTAAGGGCGTTAAGATAACCACGTCCGTACACCTTGAGGCCAAAACGGCGTGTCTGGCTTTAGCGCTTAAAGCCGGCGGCGCCGAGGTGCACGCCACCGGCTGCAACCCTCTGTCCACTCACGACGACGTGGCGGCGGGCTTAGCCTCTATGGGCGTGAACGTATACGCCTGGTACGGCTGCACCGCCCAGGAATACAATGAGCAGCTTACGGCGGCTTTGAGCTGCCGCCCCACCCTGATACTCGACGACGGCGGCGACCTGCTGGAGATGCTGCACGGCGCCTGCGCAAAATATGCCGATAACCTTATCGGCGGCACGGAGGAGACCACAACGGGGCTGCCCCGCGCGCGCGCGCGCGCGGCGGCGGGCGAGCTGCGCTTTCCGATGATAGCCGTCAACGACGCCGATATGAAGCACCTGTTCGACAACCGCTACGGCACCGGCCAATCGACCTGGGACGCCATAATGAACACCACCAACGTCGTGGTGGCCGGCAAAACGGTGGTGGTGGCGGGCTACGGATGGTGCGGGCGCGGCGTGGCGCTTCGCGCCGACGGCCTTGGCGCGCGGGTAATCGTCACCGAAATAGATCCGGTGAAG
>WRLW01000079.1 GCA_009777435.1 Oscillospiraceae bacterium
CCTGTGCGTCGTGGCGGACGCCGACGATAAAGAAAGCGTCGAGCATATGATATACCTCGACGCCGAATGTGATATTTCATACAACCTGCTGCTGTACACTCCTGACGAGTGGGCGGAGCTAACGCTCGACCCGCAGAGCTACGCGAGCCGCATCGTGCAAAAGGGCACGGTCGTCTATGAGCGGCTATAGATACGGCGGCGGGCATAACCCGCATGATTCACGCAGATACATGGATTGGCTGGCGCGCGCCAAAACCGACATAGACACCATGAGCCTGCTGATAGAACACGGCGGCGACCCCGCGACGGCCATTTTCCACGGCCATCAGGCCATGGAAAAGTCGTTTAAGGGATATCTGCTGTTCGCCGCCCGCCAGCACGCGGACGGCCACAACCTGACATGGCTGTGCCGTCAGGCGCTCAAGATAGACGGGGCGTTCGCTATGTTCCTGCCCGACTGCGCGCGCATGTCGCGCAGCTATATCGAGACGCGCTATCCGACGGACTTGCCGCTCCGTATCGACGTCCGCCAGCCGGACGCCGTGATGTCCGTGGCCCAAAAGCTTTACGGCCATATAATATCACGGGTGACGCCGGAGCTTACTTAGGCGATAAGAACTTGCGCAGCTTCTCTATAACGTTTGATATATCAAGCGGCTTGCCGATGTGGTCGTTCATGCCCGACTCGAGGCAGTCGGTGATGTCGTCCTTAAAGACGTTCGCGGTCATCGCGATTATGGGCAGTTCTCCGTAATACGGCGAGGGCAGGGCGCGTATGCGCTTTGTCGCCTCAAGACCGTCCATTATCGGCATCTGCACGTCCATGAACACCAAATCGTATTTGCCGGGCGACGCCTCGACTATGTTGAGGGCGTCTTTTCCGTTTTCGGCGCAGTCTATTATCAGCCCCGTATCGTCTAACAGCGATATAAGTATCTCGCGGTTTATATCCAGATCCTCGGCGAGAAGTATCCGCTTGCCCGTGAACTCATTGTCCGAGGTATCGGACTCTCCTCTGTGCGCGCCCGTTATGCCCAGACACATGTTAATGCAGTCGATTACGCTGGAGGCGAGCAGCGGCTTTGTCAGGTGCTTGTCAACGCCCGCCGTGATGGCTTCCTCGCGGATATCCGCCCATGACGCCGACGAGATCATGGTCACAACCGACATCCTGTCCATTTCGCGCGCCTTTATCCGTCTTGTCAGCTCGATACCGTCCATGAAAGGTATGTGCCAGTCGATGAAGTATATGTCGAACTCCCCATGCTCTTCTATCAGGCTGTACGCATCAAGACCGTCGGACGCCGTTTCGCACTGAACGGAAAGGCTGCTGAACAGGCGCTTGAAATACTCAAGGACGCCTTCGTCGTCGTCAACCACCAAAATGCGGAGCGTTTCCCAGTTGACGCCCGGATCGAGCAGCGAATGAAGATTCTTGCGGCTGCGCGGCAGCTTAACCGTGAATATGAACCGCGAACCCTTCTCAAGCTCCGACTCGACACGGATGCCGCCGCCCATAAGCTCGGTGATGCGCTTTGAAATGGCAAGCCCAAGCCCGGTGCCGCCGAACTTGCGGCTTGTGCCGCTCTCCGCCTGCCCAAACGCCTGAAAAAGCTTTAGCTGCTGTTCGGGCGATATGCCTATACCGCTGTCGGAGACCTCGATACGCACCTCGCAGATCCCGTCCTCCTCGCCGGCCAAGCTCGCCGCGAGGTTGATATGACCTCCGTCGGGCGTGAATTTAACGGCGTTTGACAGCAGGTTTGTAACGACTTGGGACAACCGCTGGTCGTCGCCTATGACAAAGGGCGGTATTTTATGGTCAACGCTCATGCTGAACCGGTGCCGTTTTTCCTCAATGCGGAAATTGATGACCGCGACCACCTTTTGCAGCATCCGCTCAAAATCGAACTCAACAGGCGATAACTCAAGCTTGTTGGCCTCGATTTTTGACATGTCCAGCACGTCGTCTATCACGCCGAGCAGATGCAGCGACGCGTCCTCGACCTTTTCCAGAGCGTAGTCCTTGCGGGTTATGTCCTTCGAGCTCTTTCCGATAGAAGTCATGCCGATTATGGCGTTCAGCGGCGTGCGCATTTCGTGGCTCATGTTGGACAGGAACTCGCTTTTGGCCTTGCTCGCGGCGGTCATGCGCTCAAGCGCCGCAGTTAGCCTCGTGTTATAAATATCGCGCATAATAGCGTTTGAGATCATGCTCGCGCCCGTCGCCACAAAGCCTTTTTCGTCCTCCGTCCACGAGCGCGGCGCGTTGCACTGCTCAACGCTTATGATACCCCACAGCATCCCCTCGATGTAGATGGGCGACCATATGTACCCGCCTATATCCATGTCGGCGAGCGCGCGGCTCGGCTTGTGGGGGCTGTACATGGCGTTGTTGCAGACGATGGTCGGTATAAGTATGCTTTCGGGCAGCTCGGGCGGGAAATTTCCGGTGACAAGATGCGCCAGCTTGGATGACCGCGAGGCAAAATCGGGGGCGCCGGCGGCGCGCCACATACACTCAACGCGCAGCGAGTCGTTTTCGTAGTCTATCGACAGTATAACTGCCCTTGACGCGTTCATGTACTGCCCGAGCTTCAAGAGCGCGGAGAGTATGAGATCCTTTATGCCTTCCTTGTCGCTCAGGATCTTCGCTATATCGGCCAGCACCTCCTGCTGCTCAAGGCGCACCGCGAGCAGCTCGCCGTGTTCGCGTATGCTCTCCATAATCTTTTTGATGTTGCGCATGTCGTACTTAAACGACGCTATGTATTTCTCACCTTTGTATACCAGCGGGGTCAATGCGTTTTCCATGGGTATAAGCTCCCCGTCGAGGGACATATGCAGCCATTCGTAAACGATTTGCTTTTGGTCGTGATTCATAGCCCTTATCGTGTTGGCTTTCTCCGCGGAGCTTTGCCCGTCGGGCTGGAACTCAGGTGAAAAGTGCTTCCAATAGTTATCTAAAAAGTATTGCTTGTCGGGACACGCGAAAATGCGCAGCGCCGCGGCGTTGCAATTCAGCACGCGCAGGTCGTCGCTGAACAGCAGATAGGCAAACGGGCTTGCCTCGGTAATTTTATCCGCCAGATTTTCGGCCTCGATTATTTCGCTTTCCATATTCAGGCGTATGATGGTATTGACGCACAAAAACGACGCCGAACGCATTATTTCGATATCGTTGCCGCTGAAATAGCGCTCGCTGTGATGATCCTCAAAAAGCACGAATCCCCAGAAAGCGCCGGCGTTGAACACAGGCGTTACGAATACCGACACGGCGGCGGGCGATTGCAGCATGGCGGTCTCGGGCAGCAGCTTGACGGGGCTGTTTATAAAGCCGCCGCTTGATAAGACCTGCTCCCAGCGTGGCGCGAACCGGGCATACGAGACGTCGCCCCATTCCGGCAGCGGCGCGGCCGCGCCGCCCGATTCCCTGTTCCAGCAGTAAATCTGTCCGGTGTGCAGGCCGTCGGGCATAGAGAAATTGCGCCAGACCGACAGGTGGTCTAAACCAAACATGCCGATGATGGGCGCCATGCCCGCGGTCATCATGTCCCCGAAGGTCACTTGACCCTGGGACAGGAAGGTGATGGCCGTTTCGTTGAGCGCGTCCAGCATTTTTCCCCGGCGCGTGAGCGCCACGATGGCGTCGCAAGCGTTTTCGGTCGTTTCCGCGCGAATAAAGGCGTTTGCGCATATGCGCGCCGCCGAAAGCAGTAAATCAACGTGCATTAAATTATAACGCCGCTCGTTGGTATAATTTTCAAATGTGACGATACCCCAAAGCCGGTCGTTGGTGTGAACGGGGGCCATAAGTATCGACTTTGTGCCAAACTTGCCCAAGAATGCCCGCTCGGATTCGGACATGCCGCTGAAATGCCTTATTATATGTTTGTTCTTTGACAATATGGCGAACCAGTCCGTTACGGCCTGATTGGCGGGCAATATTTTAAGGTCGTCGCTGAGCGGGGCGGTTCCGCCCTTGGCCCTGTCCCAGAGATACGCCTGACCAAGGCGTTTTTCGCCGCCGACATCCAAAAGGCGGTAAATGACTATGCGGTCAATAGCCGCCGCGTCGGCTACAGGGGTCAAACCGCTCGACATAACCTCGTCAAAGGTTTTTTCGCCGGTTGAGGTAATAATATCAAGTGATTTATTCAAAGCATCGACAATACGCCGTTCGGACGCGTTGAGCGCCGAGCGGGAACGATTATGGCGGTTAGGCAAAACCATGCCGGTACTCTTTCTTTTTCCTCTTCTCATATACGCCCCCCCAGCCATACAACGAAATAGAGACAGAAACCGTATGAGCTATTATATATCCAGACAGGTCAAAAAGCAAGCATATAAAAATACATTGTATAATAAACCGCTGTGAAGCACCCGCCGCGGACGGCCATTGAAGGGACGATTATTTTTTACCCGGCTCCGCGCTTGCCAAAACCCGTACAAGCCTGATATAATAAACTGGGACTGTGTGTTGGAGTGTCGGGAATCGACAGACTGGAGGAATGGGTTTGAATTCCAGAGAGACGGCTGTAAAGGTGGGGGCGCGTATAAAAGCCCGTGCCCGCGTATATGGCGTAAGGGTCGCTTGCGCGGCTCTCGCCGTTATATTTTTGTCGGCAATCGCCACCGGCTGCCGCGGCTCGGAGTACGAACCGCCCGGTGGATTTCAATACGCTTCTTTTAAGGACGTGCCCGGCGTGACGGACGACGAGATCAGGGCGGTCGAGGCGCTCCGGGATAAATACGGCTCCTTTGAATACTCGATGCAGCAGGGCGTCGAGGCTTTCCGGGGAGAGGACGGGGAGCTGAGGGGATTCGCCGTGCGGGTTTGCGAATGGCTGAGCGAGCTGTTTCAGATACCGTTTGAGGTAAACTGCCATGACTGGCCGGAGACGCTCGAAGGGCTTGAATCGGGCGCTATAGATTTTACCGGCGACATGACGCCCAACGAGGAGCGCCGCAAAACCTATTTTATGACCGACCCCATATCCGAGCGCCCGATAAAAACCATAAGGCTCGCCGGCAGTACGCCTCTTTCAGAGATAGCCGATTCGCGTCCGGCGCGGCTTATGTTTATGGGAAGCGCCGTAACGGCCGGCGTGGTCACAGCGTCGTATGTGTACGGCCCATATGAAATTATATATATCGATACCGTCGATATCGCTTATGATATGCTGAAAAGCGGCGAGGCCGACGCTCTTTTTGTGGAAAGCATCATAGAATATTATTTTGAAAGCCGCGGCGATGTGGTTATTTCCAACTATTTGCCGCTGATTTACAACTCGGTCGCGATGGCGGCCCGAAACCCGGAGCTTGAACCCATCATCTCCGTTGTGCAAAAGATACTGCAAAACGGCGGCGACCGCCATGTTTCCGGTTTATATGAGCTTGGATACTATGATTACATAAAAAACTCGATGCTTCTGCGGCTCGGCGGGGAGGAGCGGGAATATATCGCCGGCAATCCCGTTGTGCCGTTCGCGGCCGAATTCGACAATTATCCGCTCAGCTTTTACAACGAACGCGAAAAGCAGTGGCAGGGCATCGCCTTTGACGTGCTGGGCGAGGTTGAAAAGCTGACCGGGCTGACCTTTGAGGTGGTCAACGATACAAATACCGAGTGGTCGGAGCTGCTGAGGATGCTTACAGACGGGGAGGTGCCGTTAGTCTCCGAGCTGATACGCACGCGGGAGCGCGAAGGGAACTACCTATGGCCGGACAACCTTCTTGTGGCCGACCGTTACGCGCTTATCTCAAAGACTGATCTGCCCAATATCAGGGTCAATGAGATTTTGCACATGAGAGTGGGCGTCAACAGGGGCACCGCGTATGAGGAGGTTTTCAGGAGATGGTTCCCCAACAGCGTGAATATGGTGGGCTATGAAAGCCTTGACGCCGCCTTCGGCGCCTTGGTGCGCGGCGAGATAGACATGGTGATGTCCAGCCAGAGGCAGATTCTTCAAATGACGAATTTCCATGAGCAGGTCGGCTATAAAATCAATTTCGTATTCGAGTATTTCGCCGAATCCACATTTGGATTCAACAAGAATTCCGAAATCCTGTGTTCCATTGTGGACAAGGCGCTCGGACGGATAGATATACAGTCGATTTCCGACGAATGGATGCACAGGACTTATGATTACCGCGCGAAGCTGGCGCAGGCGCAGCTCCCGTGGCTGATCGGCGTGATCGCGCTTTTGGTAGTGCTGTTCGCGCTGTTTGCTTTGTTCCAAAAGAACCGCCACAAGGGTAAACAGCTCGAAACCCTTATGCTCGACCACACCAACGAGCTTTCAAAGCAGCACACGCTCATGTCGCTGCTCAACGATGTTTCGGCGCTGCTGCTGGAGCCGGATTCGGCGGACTACTCCCATTCCATGAAGCTGGGCATGTGGATGGTCAGCGAGTGCGTGCAGGTCGATAACGTGTATGTATGGCAGAGCGTGCAAAAAGACGACGAGACGCTCTGCTACAAGCAGATATGCAAATGGACGCGCGACGGCATGTCGTATGACGACGATATACTTGAGCAGTCGTATCAGGAAGCGATGCCCAACCTCAGAAGCATGTTTTTGCAGGGTAAAAGCGTTAACGGGCCGTTAGATTCGCTGCCGGAGGAAGAGCGCTCGTTTTTCGCCGCTTATAATATCCAGTCTCTTTTGGCCGTGCCGCTGTTTTTGAAGGGTGAGTTCTGGGGCTTTGTGAGCTTTGACGACTGCAATAAGCGCCGCGTCTTTTCGGGGGCGGAGGAGAGCGTCCTGCGCTCCTGGGGGCTGCTCGCGGTGGGCGCCATCAAGCGCGGCGAAACCTCGCGCGGTATGCACAACACCCTCAATAAGCTGGAAGCCGTTATCAACAACTACAAGGGCATCAT
>WRLW01000080.1 GCA_009777435.1 Oscillospiraceae bacterium
AAGAGGGTCAGCGCGGCGCCCTTTAAGCGTATACCGTTTGCCGAGTGTATGCTGAAATACGGCACCGACAAGCCCGACCTGCGCAACCCGCTGATTATAGAGGATTTGACGGACTTTTTCACGGACGTCGATTTCGCGCCGTTCAAAAACAAGCCGGTTCGCGGCATAGTCGCCCCGAACTGCTCAGGCTCCCCGAAATCTTTCTTTGAAAATATGCTGGCTTTTGCCTTGGACGCCGGCATGAAGGGGCTGGGCTATATATCGGTGCTTGACGCGGCGGAGCTTAAAGGGCCCATCGTCAAATTCCTTTCGGAGGAAAAGCGGAAAGCGCTCATTGAGCGGCTTGGATTGAAAGAGAACGACACCCTGTTCTTTATATGCGACGTTTCAAGGCTGGTTGACAGGATGGCCGGGCAGATTCGCTCCGAGCTTGGCAAGCGGCTCGGCCTTGTCGATACGGAGTCGTATGAGATGTGCTTCATCACGGACTACCCGATGTACGGCGTCAACGAGGATAACGGGGCCATAGAGTTTACCCACAATCCCTTTTCTATGCCGCAGGGCGAGATGCTGTCGCTTGAGACAATGAACCCGCTTGACGTAAAGGCGCATCAATACGACATAGTATGCAACGGGGTGGAGCTTTCGTCAGGCGCCGTTCGGAACCACCGGCCTGATATAATGGTGAAGGCGTTTGAGATCGCGGGGTATACGAAAGACGATATAGAAAATAAGTTTCCAGCGCTCTTCAACGCGTTCCATTACGGCGCGCCGCCGCACGCAGGTATGGCGCCGGGGCTTGACCGCATAGTTATGCTGCTGACCGGGCAGGAGAATATCCGCGAGGTCGTCGCGTTCCCCATGAACAGCAACGCGCAGGACGTGCTGCTCGGCGCCCCGTGCGCGGTCGCGGAACAGCAGCTTCGCGAGGTTCATATAAAAATCAGATAAGGCCGGAAAGGGTGCCGTAATCATGAGAGACATAAAAGACTACGAGTCGATGGCGAAGCTGGCTTTGTCCGAAACCGAGCGCGAGTGGGTGTCTGCGCGCGCGGAAAGGCTTATAAAGAGCTTTGCCGAGATAGAGGGCGTGGATACCGGCGGGGTGGAGCCGCTTATTACGGTATTGGGGCTTAATAACGCGTTCAGGGAGGATATCCGCGTAAAAACGGTGTCGCGCGAGGAACTGCTGGCCAACGCCCCGGAGCAATACGACGGTTACTTTCAGGTTCCCAAAACGCTGGAATAGGGGAGGGGAGCAGATGGATCTTAAAGCTGACGACAACGCGATTGTTCTTGAAAACAGCATAATGCAAAAAGGTATCGCGGCTTCGGCGGGTTCTGCGATATTGGAGAATTTTATCGCCCCGTTTGACGCGACGGTGGTAACGCGCCTGAAAGGCGGTATTTCCGGCAGGGTAGAAATGGCGGAATTCGGCATAGGGAGCGTCTCGGACGATACGCCCGGCGGGCTATCGGAAGCGGTGGAAGCGGTCGCCGGCGGCGGCGCGCGCTTCGCGCTGTGCAACGACGTGTTTGGGACGTACCGCCGTCAGGCCGCGGAGAACGGCTTGTGCTATATCCACCCCACATACGGTACGGTGTCCAGATACGGCCTTATACCGCTGGCGTCGTCGATGGATCAGATAGGCATGGTCTGTGAGGACTTGTCCGAGGGCTTTAAGCTGCTTTCGGTTATTGCCGGGAATGACCCGAACGACGGCGCGATGCTTGCCGAAAAGAGTTATGCTTATGAGCGGGCGGCAGGTGAAATCACGGTGGGCGTCCCCGGCGGCGCGGCGGGCGGCGGGAGCGTATGTGATTTCGCGCGGGGGTTTAACTCGGTCGGCGTTACGCTCAAGTATTTCGACATATGTAAGCAAGTCATGTATATACTGTGCTGCGCCGAACTCAGCGGGAACATAAGCCGTTACGACGGCGTGAAATTTGGCCGCCGCGCCGCCGCTTACAGCGGAGTTAACGACCTTTACCTCAAAACAAGGACGGAGGGCTTCGGTCTTGAGACGAAGCTCGCGGTAATCATGGGCTCTATGGCGCTGTCTCAGGAGTATTATTTTTCTTACTATGAAAAGGCGATGAAAATACGCCGCCTGATAAAAGAGTCGCTGAGCTTTGACCAATACGATGTCGTCGCCCTTCCGACTGAAATTGAGGGCGGGCGCTATGAAAACCTTTCGCTGTATTCGCTTGCCTGTCTGGCCGGCCTGCCCTCGGTCTCGTTTTCATATAACGGGCAAGGCGTCCAGCTGATCGCGAACGCCGGGAACGAGGGCGCGCTGCTCGCGGCGTGGGAGATGTGTAAACTATGAAATATGAAGTCGTTATGGGGTTAGAGATTCATGTCGAGCTGGCCACCGAAACAAAGCTGTTTTGCGCCTGCTCGGCGAAATTCGGGGCTGAGGCCAACCAAAACGTATGCCCCGCCTGCGCCGGTATGCCGGGTATGCCCGCCGTGTTAAACAAGAGGGCAGTCGAGCTTGGCATTGCGGCCGCCATTGTCACAAACAGCGAAATCACAAGGCCGATGACCTTTGACAAGAAGAATTATTTTTATCCCGACCTGCCCGCAGGGTATCAGATAACCCAGTTTTTCGCGCCCATATGCCGTAACGGCTGGGTCGATATAGGAGACAAGCGAATCACGCTTAAGCAAATCCATATCGAGGAGGACGCCGGGAAACTGGTACACGACGGGCGTACCGGAACGACGCTGGTGGACTTTAACCGCGCCTCGGTGCCGCTTGTCGAGATAGTGAGCAACCCTGACTTCCGCTCGGCTGACGAGGTAATCGCTTATTTGGAAAAGCTGCGTTCGCTGTTGAGCTTCGCGGGCGTTTCAGACTGTAAAATGCAGGAAGGCTCGATGCGCTGCGATGTTAACATTTCGGTTCGCGAGGCCGGCTCGGATAAGCTCGGCACGCGCACCGAGATAAAGAACATGAACTCACTCAAAGCGATTACCGCCGCTATAGACTATGAGGCGCGGCGCCATATAGACGCGCTGGAGGATGGCGGCGGCGGGCTTGTGCAGGAAACGCGCAGATGGGACGACAAGTTAGGCGAGACCTTTGCCATGCGCGAAAAGGAAAACGCCGTTGACTACCGTTATTTCCCAAACCCCGAGCTGATGCCGGTCGTCATCAGCGATGAATGGATAGAAGCGGTGCGCGCGGGTCTGCCCGAAACGGCGCATGATAAATTTGAGCGCATGACCGAGCGGCTCGGTATGCCCGAATACGACGCGAAAATTATTACCGGGAGTAAAAACCTCTCCGACATATTTGACCGCGCCTGCGCGCATTTCAACAAGCCAAAAGAGGTCGCGAACTGGATTATTGTCGAGCTGCTGAGCATTGCCAAGGGCGATAACAAGGGCGAGGACGACATAGTTATCGACTGTGAGAAATTCGCGAAGCTGATGGAGCTTGTGGACAGCCAGGCCATAAACCGCAACGTGGGTAAAAAACTGCTGGTCAAGGTATTGGAAGGCATAGACCCGGCGGCGTATGTTGAGGATAATAAGCTCGGCATGATAAGCGATGCCGGGGTTATCGAAAAGGCCGTCCGGGAGGTCTTGGCCGAAAATATGAAGTCGGTGGCCGAATACAAAAGCGGGAATCAGAAGGTGACGGGCTTCCTGATCGGGCGTATCATGCGGAAGCTGGACGGTAAAGCGGATCCAAAGGCCGTCGGCGCCCTGCTCGCGGAGCATCTTTCACGGGACTGAAAAAAGGAGGTTTCATGATGGTTTACCGCGAGCTTGGCAAAACGGGCCGTCAGGTGAGCGTCATAGGTCTTGGCTGCGAGCATCTTGACCGCAAGCCTTACGGACAGGTGCGCGAAACCATAGACGCGGCGCTGGAGCATGGCGTAAATATACTCGACGTGTTCATGCCGGGCGGGGAAATACGCGAAAACATAGCGAAGGCGCTCGGCGCTCGGCGCGGGCAGGTTATGATACAAGGGCATATCGGCTCCACCGATATCAACCAGCAGTATGATATCAGCCGCGACATGCCGGTCGTAAAGCGGTATTTTGAAGAGCTGCTGCGCCTTTTTGGATACATAGATTTCGGGATGATGTTTTTTATAGATTCGGAGCAGGACTACAAAAACGTTTTTGAAACGGAGTTCGCCGGCTATGCGGAGCGCCTGAAAAAGCAGGGAGATATCCGGCATATCGGGTTCAGCTCGCACAACCCGGAAACGGCCGTGAAGGCCATCAACACGGGCTTGCCGGAAATGATGATGTTCAGCGTTAACCCCGCGTTTGATATGCTGCCGGCGGAGGAATATGTATTCGACCATTTTGAAAACGGGTTCGGCGCGCGGCTATTCAAGGGTATTGACCCGAGGCGCGCGCGTCTTTATAAGCTCTGCACCCAAAAGGAGATAGGCATAACCGTCATGAAAGCGTTCGGCGGCGGCAAATTGCTCTCGCCGGAACACTCCCCGTTCGCCAAGCCGATGACGGCGGCGCAGTGCGTACACTACGCGCTGTCAAGGCCGGCCGTGGCCAGCGTTCTGCCGGGCTGCCAAACACCGGCCGAGATGCTGGAAACACTGCGGTATCTCTCGGCCGGCGACGCCGAGAGGGATTACAGCGGGATTATCGGTTCAACGCGCAATGAGTTCGCCGGGAACTGCGTGTACTGCGGGCACTGTCAGCCTTGCCCCGCCGGAATAGATATTTCCGCCGTCAATAAATACCTTGATATCGCGCGCCTCGATAAGGCGAACATACCGCCGTCCATACGCTCCCATTACCGGAGCCTTGGAGGAAGCGAATGTACGGAGTGCGGCGGCTGTGAGAGCCGCTGCCCGTTCGGCGTGCCCGTTATGGCAAACGTGCGGGAGGCGTCGGGCCTTTTGAAATAGGGCTTGAACGATGCCTGGGGATATAATGGGTATGAAAATTATATTTTCTGTAGTTGGAGGATGTATATAAAATGGAATATAGATTAGCAAACAATAATGATACAGACCGATTGGCTGAATTATGCTGGGAACGCAAAGCCGAGGAAAAAACCTTAGACGTTAAGAAAAAGCAGGATTTTATCCAATATTGTTCGGGCTTTATCAAAACGCTGTTTGAAGAAAATTATTGCTGCTGGATAGCCGCCGAAAATGGGCAGATAATTTCACATATTTACGTTATAACCGTAAAAAAAGTTCCTACGCCTGAAAACCTTAATAGCAAATGGGCATACCTTACTACCGCTCGTACAATCCCCGAATATCGAAATAGGGGTATCGGAACCGCGCTTATGGCACGCGTTAAAATATGGTGCGATGAACAAGGTTTTGGTTATATTAGAGTACATCCAAGCAAGCGGAGCGTGGCATATTATGAACGAGCAGGTTTCAAGCGCAATAATGACGTTATGGATTTATTGTTAAAATAGCCGCTGCCCGCGTGGATATAACCCGTTGAAATGGGCACAATGCACAAAAACAAACTGGGCTATCTGTGTATATCGCATATTGACTACAAGGCCGACAAATGGTATAGTAAAAGTGCGAAACCGGTTGCGCATACTGCGGGGGGACATGGGGCATGAAAACAACGACCATAGCGGACATTGCGTCCGCGCTTGGAGTTTCAAAGGCTTCCGTGTCTCGCGCCATTACCGGAAACGGGCGCATATCGCAGCAAACGAGGGCGCGGATACTGAATTACATGGATGAGCGCAATTTCAGGCCCAACGTAATCGCGCAAAGTCTGGCCAACCTTAAAACATATAACATAGCTTTCACCGTTCCCGGCCGTCAGGAGTTCGGAGAGATACCGTTTTTCCAGAAATGCCTTATTGGGGTTTGTGAAAAAGCGCTGGAAAACGGCTATGACATTTTGGTGGTGACTGTTGACGGCGACGACATATCCCATATGCGGAGGGTCGTTGAAAACGGCAAGGTAGACGGCGTGGTTCTGTCCCGGAACGTGGACGGCGACGGAATGATAGGGTATCTGCAAAGCAAGGGGATACCTTTTGTGCTTGTCGGGACTGCCGGCAAGCCCGACGTCGTTCAGGTGGACGGCGACCACACGGCGGCGTGTATGGAGATAACCTCCCTTTTCACTAAGGCCGGAAAGATAGGACTGATAGGCGGAAATCAGAGACACGCGGTCAACCAGAACCGTTACAGGGGCTTCAGGCAGGCGGCCGGGCAGTCCGCGCCTGTGGTTTGGGACGCGGTGGACTACCATTCGGTCGTCGGGGCTTTTGAAGCCCTGCGCGCGGAGGGCGCGCGCGCGGTCTGCTGTATGGACGATATAATATGCACCCATGCTTTATCTTATCTGAGCAAGATGAACATAAATATCCCGCGCGATGTGGAAATGGTATCTTTTTACAGCAGCTGGCTCCTTGACACACATTCCCCGCCCATACCGTCGTTGTATTTCGACGTCAGGGAACAGGGCGCGGTCGCGTGTGATTTGCTTCTAAGAACGATGGCGGGCGAGCCTGTACCCAAGCGCACGCTGAAAGGACATGAGCTTTTACACTGCGCTTCCGTTCCCGGCGGTTGTGTTTAGTAGTCCGGTAAAGGGGTGAGAGCATGTTTGGGTTCAACAGCCGGTATCTGACCTATGGCGGCAAACCCTGGTTTCCCGTTATGGGGGAGCTTCATTATTCGCGCTGCCCGCGTGACGGCTGGCGCGAGTCGCTGTATAAAATGAAGGCCGGCGGCGTTACGGTCGTCTCGTCATACGTTATATGGATCCATCATGAGGAAATTGAGGGCGAGGTCGATTTCAGCGGTAATAAAGACCTTAGGGAGTTTTTGCGCGCCTGTAAGGACACGGGTATGTATATGTTTCTGCGCATAGGCCCGTGGTGTCA
>WRLW01000081.1 GCA_009777435.1 Oscillospiraceae bacterium
TCGCCCCTGACCGAAATACCTGCGTCGGGAGCCATCATCTGTCCGGGCTTCTCAACGCGCTCGTCCCCGGTATATACCAAGCCCGCCATAATAAGCGTCTGCGCGCGTTCACGGCTGGGCGCCAGGCCGCGTTCCGCGATAAGGCGGTCGGCGCGTATCTTAGCCATTCCCGCACAGCTCCGCCGCCGCCCGCGCTATGCCTTCCGCGTCTAAACTCAGCAGCGCCCGCAACTGCTCGGCGCCGCCGTGCGTCACGAATCCGTTCCCCGATGTCAGCGACGCCACCTTCCATTCGCGGGAACCCGACTCCATAAGCGCCGAGAACAGCCGTTCGGATACGCCGCCGCGCGAAAACATTTCCTCAACAGACAATACGCGCGGCGTCAGCAACGGTATCAAGCCGCCGGCGTCAAACGGCGTTATGCGGCACAGCTTTACCACACGCGCCGAAATTCCGCGTTTTGAAAGAATCTCGGCGGCCTCAAGCGCCCCGTTTACCGTAACGCCGTATGTAAATAGCGTAACGTCGGAGCCGTCACGAACAACGGCGGGTTCCATGTTCAAGCCGCGATACGCGCCCTCGCAACCCCTCGGATAACGTACGGCGGCCGGCTCGTTTTGGCAAAACGCCCAGCGCAGAGCGGAATCCAGCTCGGCATTGCTCGCGGGCGAAAACACGGTCAGGCCGGGTATGAGGTTCAGGTATCCCGCGTCGAATATACCGTGGTGCGTTTCGCCGTCCTGCCCGACTATCCCGGTTCTGTCGATGGCGAAAACGACCGGGAGCTTGTCGATGGCCACGTCGTGCAGTATCTGGTCAAAGGCCCTTTGCAAAAAGGTTGAATATATCGCGCATATCGGTCTCAGCCCCTGTTTAGCCATGCCGGCGGCCATTGTAACGGCGTGCTGTTCGGCGATACCCACATCAAAGAATCGCTCCGCGAAAGCGTCCGCGAACGGCTCAAGGCCGGTCGCCCTGCCCATAGCGGCCGTTACCGCGCATATGCGCCCGTCGCTTGCCGCCAGCTCGGTAACTGTGCGCCCCATAACGTCCGCGAAGCTGTCGCGCGCTTCGGCGACAGCACCTCCCGGCAGCGTGTAGCCCTGTACGCCGTGATAGGTTTCCGGGTCGCGCTCAGCAAAGCCGCAGCCCTTGCCCTTTACGGTGTTGACGTGTACAAGCACCGGCTTGCGCTGCCCTCGGGCGTAACGCAGAGCGCGTACCAGCGTCGGGATATCATGCCCGTCGGCGGGGCCCAGATACACAAAGCCCATGCCCTCAAACATCGAACTGGCAAAAAGCGCGTCCTTGAGTGCGCTCTTTACCCTGTGCATTATCTTGTAAACGCCTTTGCCGCCGGGCAGAACGCGCATTAAGCGCTGATACGCGACCTTGAAATTGAAATACGCCCGCCGCAGGCGCAAGCGCGCCATATACCGCGCGACGCCGCCCACGTTTTTATTGATGGACATTTCGTTGTCGTTCAGCACCACCACTATGGGCAGCCCGCTGTGGCCCGCGTCCGACAGCGCCTCATAGG
This sequence comes from Oscillospiraceae bacterium, assembly GCA_009777435.1. Lineage (GTDB taxonomy): Bacteria > Bacillota > Clostridia > Oscillospirales > UBA929 > WRMG01. Next base: position 1,542 of record WRLW01000081.1, read on the forward strand.
CCATGCCGCCCGTCATGGCGCCGTCGCCTATGACGGCCGCGACGTCATACTCCATACCCTGTAAAGCGCACGCCCTCGCCATACCTAACGCCACGGAGACCGCGGTGGACGCGTGCCCGGCGATAAAGGCGTCGTGGACGCTCTCCGAAGGCTTTGGAAAGCCCGACAAGCCGTCAAGCTGTCTCAGGGTGCTGAAGCTATTCCCGCGCCCGGTGAGCAGCTTGTGGGCATAGCACTGGTGCCCTACGTCAAAGACAATGCGGTCATAGGAGGTGTCGTATACCATATGCAGGGCGACCGTCAGCTCGACGGCTCCCAAATTTGAAGCCAGATGTCCGCCGCTCAGCGCGACCTGTGTGACGATGGTCTCCCTGAGCGACGCGCACAAGCCGTCAAGCTCATCAGCCGAAAGATTATTCAGATCGACAATATTCGCAAAATCCAATCCGACATACCTTCTTAACTAACGCCAAATAAAAATACGGAATCTCTAAATACAAATTGTATCACATGATAAGACCGATAGCAAGACCAAGCGCGGCGCCCGCGAAAACCTGAAGCGGCGTATGCCCCAAAAGCTCCTTTAGCTGACGGCTGAACACCTCGGGCGTGGTCTCGTTCCAGTGTTCCATCATGTAGTTCAGTATCTTGGCCTGCTCGCCTACCGCGCGCCTTACGTTTGAAGCGTCATACATCACAATAAACGCGAAAATCGCGCTTATGGCAAATCCGGCGGAGCTTACGCCGTACACCTTTGCCACAGATGTGGCTAAAGCGGCCACTGTGGCCGTATGGGCCGACGGCATACCTCCGGCGCCTAACAGGCGGCGGAAGTCTATCTTCCTGTATTGCAGCAGCTCAATGGCGACCTTCAAAAGCTGCGCGAAGATGAACGTACACAGCGACACGTTCAGTATATGGTTGCCGGTAAACCACACGACGGTATTCAATTCATCCTGTCTCATTTACGCTCACCTCATTGTACGCGCAGAAGGGCCTTTTGAGCCAGTTCCCGCAGAAAATCGCCGCCGCTCCCGAAAGCGTTCATTTCGTTTGCGGCTTGCTCCGTCAGCTCGCGCGCCCGCGCGCGGCACCGCTCCGAGCCCAGCATACTCATATATGTGGGCTTGTTCAGCTTCGCGTCGGTGCCGGCCGTCTTGCCCGTGACGCTGGGGTCGCCCTCGACGTCAAGGATATCGTCCACTATTTGAAAGGTCAGGCCAAGCAGCAGCCCATAGCGCCCGGCGGAATCAACAAGCGCGCCGCCGGCTCCGGCAATAACGCAGCCCGCGCGCGCTGCGGCCGAAAACAAACCGCAGGTCTTTAGCTCGTCCGTCGCGGTCAGCCGCTCTATGGTCGCGTTTTCGCAAGACGCCGTTATGTCGAGCGCCTGACCTCCGGTCATGCCGCGTTCGCCCGTCCCCAACGCTATCTGATACGCGGCGCCGGCGGCGCGCCGCGCGTCCGCGCCGCCCTTGAGTTTGAAATGCCCGGGTTCAAGCATGACCTCAAAGGCGAGCGTAAGCAGCCCGTCGCCCGCCAGCAGCGCCATAGCGTCGCCGTAGACTATATGGTTTGTCGGCCTTCCTCGGCGCATGTCGTCGTCGTCCATACAGGGCATGTCGTCGTGTATCAGCGAGCAGGTGTGTATCATTTCCAGCCCGCAGGCAAATGGCAGCGCGTGTTCAAGGTTGCCGCCGCAAGCCTCGGCAAAGGCCAGCAATACCACCGGGCGTATGCGCTTACCGCCCGCGAGCAGGCTGTATTTCATCGCGCCGGCCAGCTCCGATACGCCGCCAAGCGTCTCAATGCCGCCGGTCAGCGCCTCCTCTACCATATCCGCGTAGCGTTTATATCGCGCGCCGTAATCCATAATCGCACCTCTTATTTATCATCAAAAAGGCTTTCCTGCGGGTCGCCGCCGTCGCCTTTCAGGATAAGCCTGACCTTTTGCTCCGCGCCGTCGAGCATGGCGTTGCACTGCGTTACCAGCCCCGCGCCCTCGTCAAATAGCTTGAGCGCGTCGTCAAGCGGCGCGTCGCCCTGCTCCAGACGCTTAACAATATCGTCCAACCTCTTCAGTTTATCCTCAAATGTCGCCTGCTTCATTTTCCCTCACCTGACAATTAAGTATTCCGTCCGTCATACGCAGCTTAAACAGCTGCCCGATGCGCGCGTCGGACGCCCGGCGCAGCGTTTTGCCGTCACCCGTAACGGCTATGGAGTATCCCCGCGACAGTACCTTGAGCGGGCTGAGCGCGTCGAGCCGTCCTGCCGAACGCGCGAACACGCCGCGCTTTTCCGCCAGCACGGCCGACGCGGCGCGTGACAGCCTGCCGTCGAGATGCGTCACCGACATGCGCCTGTCCTCTATATACGCCGTCGGGCCGCGCAGTACGCGGCTCTGAGCGCGTGCCGCCAGCAGCGCGCGGGAGTGCTTGAGCGAACGTTCAAGCTGGCCGGCCATACGCGAACGCACCGAATTCAGGCGGATCTTCCATTCGGCGGCGTCCGGCGCCGCCAGCTCGGCCGCGTTTGACGGCGTTGCGGCGCGTACGTCGGCCACATAGTCGGATATGGTGACGTCAGGCTCATGGCCGACCGCGGAGACCGTCGGGATTTTTGACGCGTATATGGCGCGCGCGACCCTTTCGTCGTTAAACGCCCAAAGATCCTCTAATGAGCCGCCGCCGCGCCCGATGATCAGCAGATCGGCCAGATTGTGCGCGTTGGCGTATTCTATGGCCTCCGTGATTTCTGACGGCGCTTCCTCGCCCTGGACACGCACCGGAAATACGCGAACCTCCGCCATAGGCCACCGCGCGTTCAAAACACGCAGCATGTCGCGTACCGCCGCGCCCGCCGGCGACGTCACAAGACCTATGACGCGCGGGAACGCGGGCAGCGGCTGCTTGCGCGCGCCGTCAAACAGGCCCTCGGCCTGCAGCTTCGCCTTCAGCTTTTCAAACGCCGCGGCAAGCGCGCCAACGCCGTCCGGCTCAAGCGCGGAGCAATACAGCTGATACTGGCCGTCGCGCGGGAATACCGATACGCGCCCGCGCGCCAAAAGCTTCATACCGTCCTGCGGCCTGAACGCCAGCTTGGACGCCTCGCCGCGGAACATAACGCATTTCAGCACGCCCTCGGCGTCCTTTAGCGTGAAGTAATGGTGCCCGGACGGGTACACGCGGTAGTTCGACGCCTCGCCGCGCACGGTGAGCCCGTTCAGCAGCGGCTGACCGTCCAGCAATTGCTTGATATGAAGATTGACTTCCGTGACGGTCAAGGCATTATCCATATAAGGGCCGTCCTTTAGCATAGATTATCGGCATTAGCGGCTAAAATCGCCGTGCCGAGCGCGTTGTCGCGCGAGAATTCAGGCCGGGCGAAATAGGCCATCGGTTCCAGCGCGCGGCGTATGATACCGTTGCTCATGACTCCGCCCGCGCATAAGACAGGCAGTCCCGGATATTCGCGAAGCGCCGCTTCGGTCGCCCGCGCCACGCAGTCAAGTATGACGTCTATGGTCAGGCGCGCGACGGATTCGGGCGGCTCGCCCGCCTCCAAAAACGCGGTGGCCTTGTTTTGCATACCCGACAGGCTGAACCGCAAGCCGTCGAGGCGCACCTGCGCGGATAGGGGCTTCACGCTTTTCAGCGCAAGCTCCTCAAGCGCCGGGCCGGCCGGGAACGGCAAGCCGAGCATTACCCCTACGCGGTCTATGAGCTGGCCCGCGCACAGGTCGCTCGTGCCTCCGATCAGACGCGCGTGAAAACCGGGGATTACACGCAGCAGCTCGGTTGTGCCGCCGGATACATGCCACGCCAGAAACTCGCGGCCCATCAGCTCCATGTGCCCCGACGACCACGCCGCCGCCGCCAGATGGCCCCGCTGGTGGGAAAACGCGTAAAACGGCGCGCGCACCGCGTCCGCGAGCATCCTCGCGGCGGACTCACCGGCCATGAAGCACGGCATATATGAGCCGTCCGCGTCGCGCGGGCGTACGCTCGCGCCGACGGCCGACAGCGTATCGGGTAAATCAAGCCCGGCCATGACCTCCGGCAGATGCCTGACATGGTGGAACAGCGCGTCGCTTTGCCGTAGGCCAAGCCCGCCGTCCTTGACCGGGAGGGCTTTGGCCGAGCAGGACGCCTTATCGGAGGCGGCGTCATACAGCGCGGCGGACGTCGTGTAGTTGCTGGTGTCTATTCCGAGCGCGGTCATTGCGGCGCTTCGTTGCGGAAAAACGAGCCAAGTATACCGTTGATAAACGACACCACTTCATGCGGTTCATATTTCTTCGCTATCTCCACTGCCTCGTTCATGGCGGCGCGGTAAGGGACGTCGTGCGTATACAGCACCTCATACATGCACACGCGCATGATGGACACCGCCACGCGCGGTATGCGCCCGAACCTCCAGCCGACAGCGAAGCGCTCGATATACGAATCCAGCTCGGGCTGATGCTCGGCCACGCCGCAAACCAAACGGCGTATATACGCGGCCTGGTCGGCGTCGGGCGGCTTGGCGTACAGCGCGTCCTCGCCCTCAAGGCGCGCGAACGCGTCCGGCGACAGCGCGGTGTCCAAGAGATCACCCGGCGCGTCGTCGGTAAAGCCCAGCGTATAAACCAACTGTACGGCGTATTCACGCGCGTTCTTTCGTGTCATAACGACCCACTCTCTACCGCTTGCGGATATTATACAAATAAAACCGCATAAATGCAAGAAAAAGGTTATATGCCCCTGCGGCCCCCGTTCGGGGCGTGGTTAAGCGCCCCCGCGGGCGGGGGCGCTTAAGCTCTGGATACGCGCCTATCTCTCCCAGATGGTTATGCCGCCCGACGACGCGCTGAGATTGAGGTTCACATAAGGCTCCGAGCCGACCGTGGCATACGCGTCCTTTCGGCGTTCGCCCCGGTAGGACATCGGGAAGTCGGAGCTGATGCCGCCGGAGTTCGTTCTGGCCTCAAGCTTAAACGACAGATTTCTGGGCAGCCCGACTCGAAGCGAGCCGGATGTGGTGCGCAGATTAACGTCTCCGGTCGCGCGCAGCGTTTCCACGCGGACGCCGCCCGAGCTGCTGCTGACGCTGCCGTATCCCGTAAGCTCCTCCGCTTTGATGCCGCCGGAGGTCGCGCGCATATCGAACTTACCGGCCTTTACAACGCCCAGAGTCGCGCCGCCCGAAGAGGTGGTCACGTTCAGCGAGTTTACGTCTATAACGGCGCCGCCCATGTTCACACCGCCGGACGTCACAGATATTTCCAAGCCGTCGGCAGCTATGAGACCATCCGCCCTTAC
>WRLW01000082.1 GCA_009777435.1 Oscillospiraceae bacterium
AACGGTCAAGGACGTGATATCCCTATCCCGCCGGCATTGCCATGTGGAAATTACCACGCTGGTCATACCGTGTGAAAACGATGGGGATATTGAGCCGATGGCGCGGTGGCTGGCGTCTCTTGACCCGGATATACCGCTTCATCTGAGCCGCTTTTTCCCGCGCCATAAATATTCGGACAGGGAGCCGACGCCGAGGGAAACCGTTTACCGTCTCGCGGAGACGGCGGGAAAGCATCTGAACAGGGTTTTCTGCGGGAACATATAGTCCCCTCTCCGGCACGGACGGGCGCGGCGTTTTACATAACCGCGGCGCTCAAGCGTGTCTTTAGCTCGCGCCGTTTTTCGCCCGCGGCCCATTCCGCCTTCTGCTCATCGGTTTCAAGCAGCAGCGCCGGGACGGGCGCCGGCTTTTGGTTTTCATCGAGCGCCACCATAACCACATACGCCTTGTTGATCATGCTGCGCTCCCCGCGCAGGTTTTCGGCGTATGTATCCACCCGCACTTCCATAGACGTTCGCCCCACATATGTGACGCGGCCGATCAGGACGACGGTTTCGTTCGCGTAAGCCGGCGCTTTGAAGTTAAGGTCGTCCATTGAGACGGTGGTAACTTCCTGACCGGAATGCCGCCTCGCGACGACGGCGGCGACAATATCTATCCATTCAGCCAGCCGCCCGCCGAACAGCCGCCCGTAACCGTTTGTATCCCCCGGCATGATAATCTGCACTTGTTCCGTTTGGGACTCGGATATCCGTTTTAGCTCCGGCACCGTTAAAGTTCAGTCGCCCACAAGCCATGTAGATTGCAATAAGCGTAGACAGCTGCCGGCTTATCGTTCACAAAGCAAAACTCCAGCTCCGGGGCGTCGCCGACTTTCAGGCTCTTGCGCTGGCCGCCGTTTTCGGTTTCCACATAAACGAAGGAAATATGGTGCGCTTCCTCCATCGGATGCGGCACGCTGCCGACGCGGACGCTCACGCAGTCGCCCGACACGGTAACGGCGGGCAGGTGTTTTTCAGTGCTGGCCTCGACGGTATTGGGGACAAGCTCCGTCATTATCTCGCCGCAGCACACCATAGGCACGGCTTTGTCCTTAATAAGCCCCGCCAGATTACCGCAATGCTTGCAGAACAAGAATTTTTGACTGCATTTCATGATACACACTCCTTAATCATCTTTCAGCCGTTATATCTCCCTGAAAGCGTCTTTTCCCGCGCCGCAGAGAGGGCATACGAAATCCTCCGGAACATCCGCCCATTTTGTTCCCGCCTCAATCCCGCTCTCCGGCGCTCCTACGGCCTCGTCGTACACATATCCGCATACACACTCGTACATCTTAGGTATCCCCTTTCACATAAATATGGGTCTAATTTATTTCAAAGTCCTCCGCGCCGTGTTTGCACAGAGGGCAAATGAAATCTCCGGGCATGACGTCCCCCTCATACAGATACCCGCATATCTTGCAGACAAAGCCTTTTTTATGCTCCGCCGCCGCCGGGGGCTTTGGTTTGATATGGTCAAAATAGTATTGATATGTCACGCTTGGCTCGCCGGATAAAACAACCGCCTGCGTCACTTCCGCGACAAACAGCGTATGGGTGCCGTAGTCGTGGGCTTCGGTCACTTTCGCGGAAATCGCGCCGTTGGTATATTCAGGAAGATACCTGATACCGTTGGCCATACGTCCCTCATAGCCGCAGTCCGCGAATTTGTCAATATCCTTGCCGCTGTTGAATCCGAAATGCTCGAACACACGGAAAGGCACGCTTTCGGTCAGTGTGGAAAGCGTGTATTCCCCCGTCTTTAGAATCATATCGTGGGTGAGATTGGCTTTATGTACGGTAACCGATATCAGCAGCGGCGACACCGTAAGCTGGGCGGCGGTGTTGATGATGCAGCCGTTGTCCTTGTCCCCGTCTCTTGCCGTCAGCACAAACAAGCCGTAAGAAATCTTGAACATCGCGGAAAGGTCAATCATTTCCGGCGCCGGCGCGTCATTGACGCATCCCGCTGAGCGAGCCGCCGACGGCGGGAAGGTCGCCGCTATGGCGTCCGCCATCGCTTCCAATTCCGCAAGCTGGTCAGGCTTAAGGCTCGATTTCAAGCTGACCTGATTCTCTATGAGGCGCATATTCCTGCATTTCCCAAGCCGCTCACGCATCAAGGCGCCGCTCGTGGCCGCCCATGAACCGTTTTCGATTATCGCGACCGTACGGTTTTGGAGGTTATGCGCGGTCAGGTCGTTGATAAGCTCCTCCATGGATATAAATATTCCCGCGTTGTATGTAGTTGAGGCGAACACAAGATGACTCCACTTAAACGCCGCCGACACAATCTCAGACGGCGGGGTAACGGACACGTCATACATCACGGTTCTGACGCCCCTGTCCCGCAGGCGGCTTGAGAGTATTTCCGCCGCGTTCTCGGTATTGCCGTATACCGAGGCGTAGGCGATCATGACCCCAAGCTCCTCAGGCTCATAGGCGCTCCAGAGAGCGTATTTGGAGACCATATCCTTTATGCCCGTCCTCCACACAAAGCCGTGCAGCGGGCATATCATATCAATTTCAAGGGCGGACGCCTTGTTCAGCAGCGACTGAACCTGCACCCCGTATTTCCCCACGATATTCGTATAATAGCGCCTTGCCTCGTCCATATAGTCCTTGTTAAAGTCCACTTCGTCGGCAAACAAAGCGCCGTTCAGAGCGCCGAAGCATCCGAACGCGTCCGCGGAAAACAGAATCCTGTCCGCCGAATCATATGTAACCATGACCTCGGGCCAATGCACCATAGGCGCCATGATAAAGCTGAGGGTGTGCCGCCCGGTGTTCAGCGTGTCGCCCTCTTTTACGATAAAAGCCTCCACATCTAAATTATGGAACTGCTTAATAAAGCTCGATGTCTTGGCGTTGCAGACAATACGCATTTCCGGGTGCTTGTCCGCCAAATCCACGATGGCCGCCGAGTGATCCGGCTCCATGTGCTGCACCACGAGGTAATCCAGCTTGCGCCCCCCAAGCGCATGGGAGAGATTTTCCATAAACCTGTGCCGCACCGCTTTGTCTACGGTGTCAAACAGCACGGTCTTTTCATCCAGCAGGAGGTATGAATTGTACGACACGCCGTATGGCACGGAGTAAACGCCCTCGAACATGGCCAAGCGCCGGTCGTTGGCGCCCACCCACAGCAAGTCGTTTGTCACCTTTTTTATACAATACATAGCTTTCATCCTTATCTGCGCGGGCTTAAAGCCCCGCGCCGTTCAGTATACCACATCCCGGCCGGCATTTCCACCATATTTTTCAAGAAAAACGCCGAACGCTGTCAAATCACTTCATACAGAACGGTTTAACGGCATACTCCCTGCTTAACGCCTCTTCACCGTATTTATTGAAAACCCTTACGGTCAATACATATCCCGCTTCGGCTGGATCGGCTTCTTCCATTTCAAAGCCTATGCCCTTGCCCTTATAGTAAATATCAGGAAAAACAAGGACGCCGGTTTTCCAAAGCCTGCCGCCCGGGTCGTCCGGGTCAATTGTCGGGTCAATTGTTGTATATACCACCGTTCCCGAATTGAACGTGTTAAACGACAAGTGGTTTTCAGCGCTTGATAAGCTTGTAGCGGTGGACATTTCAGAAAAGTCGCTTATTATATGGTTGGCCACGTCGTCAAGCATTGTGCTGTACTCGGCGAAGTCGTTCGCGTCTGTGAATATGGGCACTATGCTGACCAGAACGACGGAAGCAGCCGCCGCTATAACGGAAAGCAGCATCATGCCCACAAGTAATTCCACTAAAGTAATGCCTTTGCTGTTTCTTAGAGCGCCGTCCACTTATCATCCCCCCTCAGTTCGGGTTAAAGGATATAATACCGTCTACGTCAATTATGTCTATAAAATGTTCCACTTCCGTTTCTTCAGGGGCAGCTCCATCAATATCAATCGAGAGCTGGAATGTAATCCTCCCTGCCTTAATATTAGTGGCGGCGATATCGTCGTAATCCAGCAGCACAACGGGATTGATGGCTTCCTGCTGCGTCTCATTCGCGTTCTCTATGGTTATTTTTGTTATATCCTTCGCGGATCTGATTATGACCATAAGGGCTAATAAAAGCGTGGTCAGCAAAAAAAAGCTGACCAGAATCTCCATAAGAGACTCGCCCTTATTGGATTTCAGCTTAGACAGTATTGATTTTTTCATACCGTATCAACTCCCATCCGCCAAAGTCGAGGAATTTCATTTTATATTCTTCATCTATGGGGTCAAAGCTATCCGGCGGGTCATATGGATCAAACTGATCCTCAAACTCGTCGCCGTTCTCACCTTCAAACGCCTCTTCATCCGACAGCCGGCCGCCCTTGTACGCGTAAACCGCTCTGGACGTCGTGGTTTTACCCTTTGTCTCCAGCGACACGGTTACGGCCATTGTAAAATCTACGGTCGCCTTTTTAGGCTCTCTTGGAGCGCCGGGGTCAATCTCAATGTAAACCGGGTTATCATCGGCATCCAGCACAGGTTCGCCGTCGATATCCAGCTCCGGCTCATATGTGGGGGGTATGGCTTTGATGGCTTTAGAGATATTGATATATTGCTCCGAGAATATAAGCTCAATGCTTATGTCGCCGTCAAAGTTATCATAAAGATCATTGGCCATGTCTCTAACCTCGGCCTCAAGCTTCAAGCTGGTAAAGGTCGCGACATCTTTATATTCATCGAAATCATCGTCATGCGACCTGTACACAGCCCACACAAGCTGATATGACAACAGGCTTTCATCAGCCGGATTTTCCTCAAGGCTGTGCCTGATGTTCCTGTGTATCGACTCCGAAAGTATTAACATTCGGCTGTACTCTCTTTGGGCGACCCAATAGCCCGTGTTGGTGCTGGCGGCTATAAACGCCGACGCGCCCATCCCCAGAAGGAGCAGCATGACGCCGAGTACAAAAAGCATCGACGCGCCGGAATTGCCGTTAAAGATTTCCGCGGCGCGTTTTTTTATGCCCATACGCTCCCTCCTTATTTAGTTATTCCGCGCTTTTTGCGGGGAAGCGCGGACAGGGCCGCCACCATCAGCTCCGGCGCGGCACGGCGCGGCAGCTCGGTTGTGCCGTCGTCGAGACCGCGCTCCATCACAAAGGTCTTGTCCGTGTCGTCAACCAAATCGATATTAGCTTTCTGCTCCGGCGTGCGGATATAGAACGTATCGCCCGCGTCGGACGCGCCGGCCTCGTAAACGGCTTTGGCAAAGTTCGGGTGGATCTTGCCCAGCACGTCTTGGCCGATAAAGCCCACGGAGATTAGGGTATAATTATCGCTCGTGCCGGTAATGGCCTTGTACAGATACCACTCGTCATTATATTCCTCACACGAAGCCGAATTATCCGCGCTGTCAAGCTGAAGGGTTTTACCGCCAACCAAGCTCAGCACCCCATAGCCCCAGCCGTCGATGTCCTTTTCATCGTCAAGCGGCGGCAGGCTGATTCCCGGAAGCCCCGCGAAGCCGAACGTCCCGTCCTGATATTCCTCATAATACACCAGAATATCGCCGTTTACCATATGGACAGTGACCGCGGTTATGCCGGATGAAAGGTCGAAGAAGGACGGCTCGCCGGTCGTCTTTTCGGCGGTCAGCCGGATTTCATAGTAGAAGGTATAGGACAAATCGTCCTCGAACGGTTGCTCAAGGTCAAGCTTGGGGTCAAAGTGCAGGAGCTTGCTGTTTTTATCTAAGGTCACTGTGTAATCCTCGTGTGTGAGAACGTAGTCTCCGGCGCTGTTGGTCGCCTCGACACGCTTCTTGTCCCCGTCGTACAGCCATATGTCGGAAGCGATCTCATAGCCGTAGTCGTCCCGCATGTCGTCCGGCGAGAAGAAGTCGTTGGCTAATATATCATAGCTCTTGAACGCGCCGTTGTTTACATAGTCGTCAGGCCTGGTCTTGACCGAGAGACCGGCGACCGACCTCTTATACTCAAGCAGCAGGTCTGTCGGCGACGTTATTTCATTGTCTGTGTAGAGGCACTTATAGTCCGCCTGAATATATGTGTAAGCCACGCCGTAGCCCGTGCCGCCGTCCCTGTACTTAACGTCATAGCGGAAGCTTCTGGTCTCTGGGTATTCGTCGTCGCTCTGGCTCAGGTTCACCTCGCTTATGTTGATGCGCGTGGTGCCGTCCGGAAGCCTGATTATCTCCTCGCCGCTCAATTCCGTAGTATTGCCGGCGGCATCGACCTCCCACACCTCGCCGAACAGCTCAAAATCCTCCGGTATCAAAATGGTGAGCAAGCCTCTGGCCGAGATGTTCCTGGGATCTTTTTCAACTATGCCCACGGAGATATCGACCGTAAACGGGCCGTCCACCAAAGGCTCATCCGGGCCGCCGTCCTTCAAGGACATCTTTCGGTCGGGCAGGATGGGCGTTATATCCACGCGCAGCGAGGGCGACGGCGGGTCGCTCGACGCGTTTCTCTGTATATAGTCGTTTATGCCGACGCCGCCCGCCGCCGCGCCCGTATAGGCATAAAATTTAGCGTCGTAGTAGGACAGCACGGCTTGGTTCTTGATGTAATACAGCAGGGTGGACGCCCCGGGGGCCTCGCCCTCTACAGTCGTCCGTATATCCACATTGAAATTGATGATGAACGCCTCGTCCGTCTCCAACACCGGGGCGGTGCTGTTAAAGGCTATGGTCACGGTTTGCTTGTTTTCGGGGTCGGCGTCTGGGGGCGTGACGGTATACGCGCTACTCGGAACCGTACTCGATGTGCCC